>JBNKEN010000229.1:0-18193 GCA_050288805.1 Pseudoalteromonas sp. | reverse complement strand
CGTGAAGAAGGGATCGAACATCTTGCGTACCACCTCGGGCGTCATGCCACAGCCATTGTCCGCAATGTCTATCAACAATTCCCCGTCTCCCCTCGCAATACCGACGTCGATCCGAGGCGAAGCGCTTTTCTCGCAGGCCTGGATGGCGTTGATCAGCAGGTTGACAAAAACCTGGCTAATCGACGAACGGCTGCAATAACAGCAGGTGTCACCGCTGAAGCGTGTAACCAGCTTAATATCGCGCAATGTTCCGGCCAGCAACTTGAGGGTCCCCTGCATTATCTCACTGAGATCAAAACTGTCTTTTTCCCGTTGTGGGCTTCGGGCAAAACTCAGCAGGCTGTGAACTATATCGCGGATCCGACTCAACCCCTCCAGGGAATCACCCAGCAATTCCGGCAGGTCTTCCCGTAAAAAGGACAGCGACTGTATCGCATTGAGGCGCTCAAGCTCAGCATCCAGTTCCGTTTGCTCCACGGTTTGAGTCCTTAACCGCTCGGCCAGGGTCAACAGGTTTAGCAACACCGGCTCAACATACTGCAGGCTTTCCATATTGCTCATTACGTAGGCCAGCGGATTGTTGATCTCGTGGGCCACACCGGCAGACAAGGTGCCAAGCGTCGCCATTTTTTCGCTCTCCAACAATTGGGCCTGATGGGTTTCGAGTAATGCCAGCTTTTCCTCAAGCCGCCGGTTGGTTTCGAACAGCACCCGAGTCTTATCTTCGAGCAATTGCTCAACCTCGATTCTAGCCCGGCGCTCACGTTCGTAAGCAGCCCTGTAATCGTCAGTATCCGATTCCATCACCTTAACCCTGTTTTCAATTCGCAGGCGTCGAGCACCTTAAAAAGACAGTAGCCGAACACCTTCAAAACCTCGTCAAGACGCCTGCTCGACCCGGCTACCGCCGTGGCCTCGGCACACAGTTTTTCACCCGCATTGCTTTTGAAGGACATGTAACAACGCCCGTTCGGCGCGCAGCAATTTAACATTTCGTTCCATTCGGCCATAACGCTCTCACGGTACGTAAAAATGGCCCTCTTCATCGTATGTCCTCTTAGGACTCCTAAATTGTTTCTGCCCGATGAGCCGTTTCGCGCCACAACCTATACGCATCCGTCAGGCCCGATTGCTCAAGCAGTCCCTCCAATTCCGGTTCGTCGGACGCACTTAGGTTCTTATCACAATAACGCGCCAGGTAATGAATGGTCTGCAGCCGTCCTTTACATCGTTGCGGTGAATCGGGCAGCAAAATTGCTTTACACACCTCGGACGGCGACCCCCACAGGGTCAGTATGTACGCGCACAGCACATCCCCGGGCAACAGGTCGACAAACTGGTTGCGGTAAAACAGACCCGCCATGTCGCCAAGCGCCGCCAGCAGCACCACGATAAACACCATTTCCTGTTGCGCTCGCTTATCACCGGCGAGCTCGCTTAAGGTTTTGGCGCGTCGCGCCGTGTTAAACGCGCGCGATGAGATCTCGTTAAGCCTGTCGCTCTCTATGCAGGTGGAAAAATGACGCGTCAGTTCATCGTTCACCAACACCGCGCGAAGCATGTTAAGGCCGAGTCGCGCCAGGGCCTGGTGTAAGGAGGGGGCGGGCTGACTGTAACCCAGGTATGCTGAATTGGCGAGTTGCAGTACCTTGCCGGCCAGCAGCGGGTCCTGCTCCACCAGCTCGACGACCTGCTTAAGATCGCAGTCGGGATTGCCGAGAAGGCGCTGTAGATCCCGGATAAACGGGCTCATTGCGGGCACGTCCCGCAAACGCCCGAGCGCTTCGCGTGCGCTTGTATTGAGTTCCAGGTCTTTTAACCGTTCGGCACAGACCACCACTTCCTTGATCTGCACCTGGGTAAAAGGCTTGGCAAGATAAAGATGACAAAGGTCTCTGAGTTGGACGCTGAAATCCACCCGATTATTGGCGGTCAGAAGGCAACGCAAGGTGGCAGGGCTATGGCGACGGCTCAGTTCCAGTACCTTTTCTCCGCTCAGTTTGGGCATCAGTTGATCCGTTATCAGCACGTCGGGGCGACCTTTGCTTGCCAAGTAGACGAGCAGCTGGCTCGCATCATCCAAGGTATCAACGTCCCAGTCGGGCGCGATATGGCCGTACGCACGTTTGAGCGAACGCAGGATCAACGGATCATCATCAATAATTAACAACTTAGGCATTCACAGCTCCCTGTATCCAAGTTGTATAAGGTTGCTCTCTAACTATAGTCACAAACTCTTCGCCGGTGAGCGGCTTACTGAAGTAAAAACCCTGGATCACTTCACACCCGAGTTCCGCAAGCAGCAAGTACTGCTCTTCGCTTTCAACGCCTTCGGCTATGGTACGTATCTTAAGCTCGCCGGCCATCCGGATAATATTACGCAGCATACTCTGTGCCTTACTGGAATGAGTCACCTTGCTCACCATGGAGCGGTCCAGCTTGATCTCGCTGACCGGAAGTTGATCCAGATACGCCAGGGATGAATACCCCGTACCGAAATCATCGAGGGAAATCTTGAAACCGGCGTCCGCCAGCTGCTCGATAACCAACAGGCTCCGTTCCATATTCTGCATAAAGTAGGTTTCGGTGATCTCCAAGGTGATGCCCCTCGGAGCCAGTCCGTGACGCCGTGACACCTGGATAAGTTGCTGCACCAGATCCGACTCAAGCAACTGCCGACCGGACAGGTTGATACTGATCCCCAAGCCGTGGCGGCCGTTTTGCTGCCATTGATTGAGCTCGGCACAGGCCCGGTCGATGAGCCAGGTTCCCAACTCGAGGATCTGGCCGTCCCGCTCTGCGATCGGTATAAACACCCCGGGAGAAATGATTCCGAGGCTGGGATGAGTCCAGCGCATCAGGGCCTCAGCACTTTCCACCAGACCACTTTTCAGGTTGACCTTGGGCTGAAACACCAAACTCAGTTCGTCCCTTTCCACACAATGATGCAGGGCGGAACTGATAGCAAACTGACGCTGCCTGTCATCGAGCATGCGGGGACAAAAGCGCATAAAGAAACGTGTGCCGTTTCCCTTGTTTTGGATACAGGCATGCATTGCTTGACTGAGCAATTGGTTCGCCTCGTTGCCGTCGGCAGGCGCCATGACATAACCTATCCGACACTGAATCCTGTTTGACAGACCCATGAATTGTACCGGCTCTTCAAAATGCGACACCAGGGCCAGCAAAATATGCTGCAGCGCCACTTCGCTGGTATTCGGCGGTATCAGCAGCGCAAACTTATTATGATAGATATGGGCTATTTTCACCCTTTCCGGCAGCACAAGCGCCATTTCGCTGACAAGGAACTCTACCAATCGGGTCACTTCCGACAGAGGCAGGGGGGTGATCATCTGCTGGAATTGTTCAATCGCCAGAACAACCAGGGCAAAATCGCGTTTGCATTCGTTAACGTAACTCTCAACCTCCTGCAGCATAAGCGACTTGTCCAGCAGCGCCGAGGTATCCGGGATATGTCGCACCGGGTCAGACGACTTTAACAGGCCGCTGAATTGCATTAAATACTGACCTTTCCCTCGCTCTCTTGTATTGAGCTCACCGATCTCGCCGTCCTGGGATACCACGTGCAACAAAGCGATTTCCCCGCTTACCAGCTTGGACAGCATGGTCATCGGCGCATCGGGAAACAGTTCGGCCAGGTACACATCCGCATCGGTAAAACGGGAAAGCTTAAGCGTTTCTTCCGCCGCGGCGTTGTAACGGATCAGCCTGAGATCGCTGCCCAATTCAAACAAGGGATCCGAACCTGACATCAGCAAACGAGTAAACAGCCTGTTGCAACGCCGTGCCGCCACTTCGTCGCTCGCCTTCGACACCATCTCAAGCAACTCGTTTTCGCGCCAGGGTTTATTGGCAAATTTAAACGCATAACCGTTATTAATCATGTCGACCAGCAGCTGGTAATCGGTAAAGCCGCTCAACACCATGCCCACGCTTTCGGGCCAGCGGGAATGAACCGCATTCAGCAGTTCGCTGCCGTTCATTCCCGGCATGCGAAAGTCGGTCAACACCAGGTCGCAAGGTTCATTTTCCATCAGCAACAACGCCTGTTCGCCGCACCCGGTTTCTGTTACACGGTAACCGGCACGTTCAAGCAGGCGGCGCAGACTGCGCCTAACCTTAGGTTCGTCATCGACGATCAAGACGGACACGGGCATACTAGAATTCTCCCAGTAACTCGCTGACCGCATCCTGCAGTGCCTGATTGGAAACCGGTTTGGCGAGCGCGGCGTCGGCCCCCGCAACAACCGCCCTATTGAGTTCATCGTCACCCAAACCGGACAGCACCAATATCTTTAGGTTCGGCAATTCACCCCGTTCACGCACCGTGCGCAGCACCTGGAAACCGTCCAACCTCGGCATACTGAGGTCAAGCAACATGATCTCGGGCCGTTCGACCATCAGCGAGACGCCGGCCTGGAAGCCGTCTTCTGCCTCAACCACGGCAAGTCCCATACGGGTCAATACACGGCTGAACGCTCGGCGGATCTGGGGCTCATCGTCGACAACGAGCGCACTGCGGACTCTGGCCAGGGACGGGGGCAACGGGATGGATTGGGTGTTCATAAAATCTCTCAACGCCTGCTCCGTGACCCTGTAATTACCTCGGCCAGGCAGTTTGAACCCGGTCAGACGGCCGTCTTTGAGCCAACGGCTTACGGTACGTTGATGAACATCGCAAAATGTCGCTATTTCACTTGGGGTAAAGGTCTTCATTCTCTGCCTGAACCGAATCTGCTTGCTAATGTGTTGAGGTTAGCATATCTTAAGGACAAATGAGACACAAGAGACAAATGAGACATTTATGTTCAGTTCTGTATTGCCTAAGGAACGTCCCATGGCCAGGATCCTGTGTCTGGATGACGAGGCATTTATTCTCAAATCGCTGCAACGCCTGCTGCAAGGCCGAGGTATGCAGACAACCGTCACCATGGAGCCGGAAAAAGCGCTGGCGTTGTTGCAGCAACATCATTTCGATGTATTGATCTGCGACATGCGCATGCCGACCATGAGCGGTGCGGAATTTTTCGCTCGGGCAAGGGATATACGCCCCGACACCCAGCGCATCCTGTTGACCGGGTTCAGTGACTTCGACGCCATAGTCGACGCCGTGAATCAGGGCCAGATCCATTTATATCTCAACAAGCCCTGGCATAACGAAGAGCTGCTTTTGGCCGTGCAAAAGGCGGTCGATACCTCGCACCTGATCCAACACGCCGTCGCTCAACAGGCGATTATTGAACGGCACAACAGGGAATTGGAAAGCAGGGTCGAAAAGCGTACAGCCCAGCTCAGAGCCCTATTGAAGGAAGTCGAAAAAGCCAATCGCAGGGAGCAACGTGAGCACAAGGAAACGTTCGAGGTCCTGTATAACTTTGTCAACGCCAACCCCTTTATAGACGGGCGACTGGCAAAAAACATCGCCCACACCTGCGGCGAACTGGCCAGGGCGATGGGACTCGATAAGGAAGAAACCGCACGGTGTAAGATGGCAGGTTACCTGTCGCAAATAGGCCTGCTGGCGATGGACCCCGAGCTCTCTCGCGTCCCGTTCAATGAACTGACACAGGAGCAAAGACGCCATTACATGACCCACCCGGCCACGGCCCGTCTGATGCTGATGCCCGCATCGCATTTGGATGGCGTAGCCCAGACGATTGCCTGTCAGTATGAACATATCAACGGCAGCGGACTGCCGGGCGGGCTCAAGGGGTCGGAAATACCAAGAAGCGCCCGGATCCTGTCGGTGGCCAGGGATTTCTGGCAAACCCTGGAAGCGAGTAACAAAATCGGTGAAGAAGCGAGCAACATTGCCAAGGAACGCATAGTGCGGTACCAGGGCAGTATCTATTGCCCCGAAGTAAGCAGCGCGTTAAATGGACTCGGTGTCGATGCACTCGTTGAAAATTATAGATTTTCGACCGGGCTGAAAATACTGTGCGCCCACGAGCTTAAGCCCGGCCTGGTGCTGGCAGCCTCACTGTACAGCCACGGCGGCATCCAGCTGCTGCCGCGCGGCCATGTATTCGGTGAAACCAGTATCACTCGGCTCAAAAAGCTGGAAACCGACAAACCCACTCCGTTTCGGATCATGGTAAAAAACGTTTAGCGCTGGAATCGAATCACCAGCTCGTAGAGATCTTCCGATACCTGAATCAGCTGATTGATGGCGCTGCGCGCCGCGGTGGCGCTGTCGAGACTGTCGTTAGCCAGGCCGGAAATATTCACCACCTGACGGTTGATGTCTTCCGCCACATGCGACTGTTCTTCCACCGCCGTCGCCATCTGGTGCGACATATCCGAGATAAGTGAAATCGCCTGATTGATCCCCGCCAGCATTTCCGTGCTTTCCAGCACCTGCTTGAGGCCCTGCAGGGATTCCTCGCGACCCTGCTGAGCGATAGACACCGCCGCGTCGGTGCGATGTGTCAGCTCGCCGATAATGGTTTGAATTTCCTGGGTGGTCTGTTGCGTACGTTGCGCCAGGTGACGCACTTCGTCGGCCACCACCGCAAAACCGCGGCCCTGTTCACCGGCCCGCGCCGCTTCAATCGCCGCATTCAGCGCCAGCAGGTTGGTTTGTTCGGCGATCTGTTCGATGATCTGCGCCGCCTGGGCGATGCGCCCGGTTTGTTCCGACACCCCGGTCACCGATTCACCGATGGATGAAACGGTTTCTCCCAAACGCTCGATAGAGGCTCGCATGGTCGATGCAATCGCGTTGCCGCTTTCGGCCAGCTGACGGGCCTCGACCGCCTGGTTAGAGGTGTCCTGTACGTTTTTCGCCACCTCGCCGATGGTCGCGGCCATTTCGTTCATGGCGGTGGCCACCTGTTCGGTTTCGCTCTGCTGGCGCTCGATTTGGCGGCCCGCCTGCTCGCTCATCTGGAAACTGGTTGCCGAATCGCGCGATACGCGAAGCGCGGCGTCTTCAATGCGAGTCAGTATGGTGTGCACCCGCGCCTTTTCGGCGCGCAGCGCCACGTCGATACGACCCAGCACACCGGTATGTTCTGAATAGCTAAGAACCGCGACGGGATCTTTAAAGCCGTCGACCAGCATGTGATCCAGGCTGTCCGTCGCCATCTTGCGGCGCAAGCCGAACCACAGCGAGGTCGCCGCCAACGTCAGGATAAGTCCGCCCTCGGCCAGCGTCGACATGCCGGCAAGGAACAGCACCAGACACAACATAAGCGCCGCGCCTATTGCCGCCAGGTCTAAGGGCACCGGCAACGAGGCCAGTTTTTTCCCTTCGCGAATCTTTTTGTACAACGCATCGGCGCGCGCCACGTCCTTGCGTGCCGGACAGCAGCGCACCGACTCGTAACCGATGATCTTGCCCTGCTCGGTGATCGGCGACACGTAGGCATCCACCCAGTAGTAATCGCCGTTTTTACAGCGGTTTTTTACCAGCCCCATCCATGATTTACCCGACTTCAGGTACTGCCACATGGTGGCAAACGCCGCCTCCGGCATATCCGGGTGACGCACCAGGTTGTGCGGCTGGCCGATGAGTTCTTCCCGGCTGTAACCGCTGACGGCCACGAACACGTCGTTGCAATCCGTAATGATACCGCGCAGATCGGTCACTGAAATCAGTTTATCTGACGCATTAAAGGTTTTTTCTTTTTGGGTGACGGGTAGATTTGTTCTCATAGGTGAACTCTGTACACTAAGGTTAAGCACGCGACGCTAAAAGCCGTCAGAAGCCTTCGATAATAGCTTATTTCAGTCTAGTAAAAAATCGCTAGTTGTTACTAAATTCATGAATTTCAAACGAGAACGGCCGCTATTATCGTCGATATTGAAACCGTCGACGGTTCGCGGCCAGCCTTAGCAACGGATTAATCCCGCCGACAGCGGTTCTTTTTGACGCCGCCCTCGTATATAGTGGCGGTCCGTTTTTATTGCCGCACACTCCCATGGATATTCAAGCAGTCATCGACGAAATCAGCACAGATATTCACGCCCGTCTGGGGCAGTTCGAAGGCAAAGTGGCCGATTACATTCCGGCGCTGGCCCGGGTCGCACCCGAGCAATTCGGCATCGCCGTTCACACCACGGACGGCAAGAGCTACGTCGGCGGCGATGCGGCAACGCGGTTCAGTATCCAGTCGGTATCCAAGGCCTTTACCCTGACCCTGGCGATACAGCGCTATGGCAATGATCTGTGGCAACGAGTCGGTAAGGAACCGTCCGGCACCGCCTTCAATTCGCTGACCCAGCTGGAATTCGAGCAAGGGATACCGCGCAACCCGTTTATCAACGCGGGCGCCATCGTGGTGTGCGACGCCCTGTGTTCGAGACTGTCGGCCCCGACCCATACCATGATAGAAACAGTGCGTAAGCTGAGCGGCAATCCGAAACTGTCCATCAATCAGGACGTCTCCCGCTCGGAATACCAGCACAGACACAGAAACGCGGCCATGGCGCACCTGATGAAATCGTTCGGCAACTTCGACAACGACGTCGAAACCGTACTGAAAACCTATTTCGGGTTTTGCGCCATTGAAATGAATTGCCAGGAACTGGCCCGCAGCTTCAGCTATCTGGCCAACCAGGGCGTAGATGTCGGTTCGGGGGAGCGACTGTTGTCGGTCAGGCAAAACAGCCAGGTCAATTCATTACTGTTCACCTCGGGGCTCTACGATGCCGCCGGTGATTTCGCATACCGGGTCGGCATGCCGGGTAAATCGGGGGTCGGCGGCGCCATCGTCGCGATCCTGCCCGGACGTTTCAGCATCGCCGTATGGTCACCCAAGTTGAACCGCTACGGTAATTCCAGCGCCGGCCTCTATGCGTTAGAGCGACTGGCCGACAAACTGGAACTCAACCTGTTTTAACGACGCCGCAGCTATTCCCTTTCGCCCCTCGCTGTAAATAAAAAACCCCGCAAGCGCGGGGTTCATCAACAAGAAATTCGACTGTATTCAAGCCGTGACGGCTCAGGATACGGCCTCTGCCGCTTCAACCGACTGCGAAGCCTGTAACTCCGTCTCGGCTCGGCTTCGCTGCACGGATTTGTCTTCTTCCTTATCGAAGATCCCAAGCCGAATGCGGATAAAGTGCAAAATCTCGCGCGCCACATCGATGTCCAGCGCGCTTTCCAGCCCTTCGAAACCGGGGCTTGAGTTGGCTTCACAGATCTTGAAGTGCTGCTCGTCGAACAGCAGATCGATCCCGGCCACGTCCAGGTTCAGCACGTTTGCGGTCTGGGTTGCGAGCCATTCGATTTCCGGGGTGATCGGATGCGGCGAGCCCTTGGCGCCGGCGCTGACATTGGCCTTGAAGTTTTTGCCGCCGGAATTACGTTCCATACAGGCCACCGCCCGTCCGCCTATGGTCAGTACCCGCAGGTCACGGCCATGGCTCGACTTGACGAACTTCTGCAGAATAATGTTCGAGTTGGGGTTGGTCGCCTCAATAAGCTGCATCAGGTCGTCGAATTCGCCCTTCGATTTCGACAGAAACACCCCGCTGCCCTGCGAACCCGACAGGGTTTTGATCACCGCAGGAAACCCGATCTGTTTTTCCACCAGATCGATATTCACCGGAAACTTCACCAGCATGGTGGTCGGCGTCGGCAGGTTGCGCTCGGCCAGGATCTGCTGGGCGAACAGTTTGTCCTTCACCGTTTCAATGGCCTGGGAGCTGTTGACGCAATACACGCCCAGGCGCTCGAGGTGACGAATGATCGCCAGGGCAAAATAGGTGGTTCCGGCACCCATACGCGGCAACACGAAATCCGGCAGGGCCACCGGCCGGCCGTTGACCAGAATACTGGTGTCGTCTTCACGGGTCACGGTCAGGTCGAACTCGTCCGGCGAATACACCTCAAGGTCGATATTCTCTTCCCGGGCAACGGCCAACAGGCGCTCAATTTCGTAGCTTTCCTGTTTCAGCAGGCTCGCGTTTTCTTTGTAAATAATCCAACCGCGCATAGGTTGTCTCCGTATTTTTCTGCGCTTCCTGCCCGCCACGCAAAAAGCCAACATTCCCGGGCCGAAAGGCTACGGGGCAATATACGGGCAACAAACATTATCGTGTGTTTCGCCGTTTGCACGGCGGCAATGTGTCGAGTAACCGACGAGGTGGGAACCCTGTGACGACAACGCCCTCGGATCCCGCTTAAAGAGAGAGGCCCGCAATCCGCGAACCAAAAAACGCGCATTATGCGCCGCTCAAAAAACGCTGTAAAACAAAATTAATTTATCGTGTCGATAATGAAAAACACTTACAGGGATTCGGCAACCAGGTTGTATTGCATCAGCAGCTTGAGGCTGCGCTGGTAGGAAACCGCCGGACTGTAGAGGTAGCCCTGCAGATAATGGCAGCCGTATTCGGCAAGTTTTTCCCGCTGCTCTGCGGTTTCCACCCCCTCGGCAATCACCTTCATGTTGAGCGCCGAGGCGATGCGGATCAGGTTCTCCACCAACACCTGATGGTTGTGCTGACTGACCAGGTTGTCGGTGAAGCTCTTGTCTATTTTCAGGAAATCGGCCTTGTACTCAATCAGGTTACTGAGCGACGAAAAGCCGGTACAGAAGTCATCCAGCGACACCAAAACTCCGCGCCTGCGCAGGCTTTCCAGTACGCTGCGGATGTAGGCGTCCGATGCCAGCGCGACGGATTCGGTGATCTCTATGGTGACAGCCTCATACGGCACCCCCGCCGCCTCGATGGCACTGCAAATAGCATCGTACTGATCGTTGCTCTGGGTGAACTCGTTGATGGAACGGTTGATGGACATGCCCACGTCGCGAAATCCCTGCTTGTGGATGCGCGCCAGATCCTGGCAGCTCTGATCCAATACAAACTGGCCGAGCAGGTGAATAAGGCCGAATTCCTCGGCGATAGGAATAAATTCGCCGGGCGAAATAACCCCCAGCTCCGCATCCTGCCAACGCACCAGCGCCTCGAACTTGATGATTCGGCCGCTTTGCATATCTATGATCGGCTGATAGTGCATTTTCAGCAGGTTGTCCCTGAGCGCTCTTTTCAATTTGTCGCGTACATGGATCTTGTGCAGATACTCGCTTTGCAGCCGCTGATCGTGCAGCGCAATGTTGCCCGGCCCCCGGCGCTTGGCGCTCAGCATCGCATGGGTGCCGTTGCGTAACAGCGCGGCGGCGCTGATATTACCGCGGCTGAGTTGGGCCACCCCGATACTGGCGGTCAGTTCGATGGACAGATCGGCGAAACGCAGCGGCAGCCGAATGGCCGCACCGATTTTTTCGGCGACTTCCAGCGCGTTCTCACTACAGCTGTTATGCAACAACAGGGTAAATTCATCGCCGCTGTAGCGGCACAGGCTGTCCGTACTTCGCACCAGATTTCCGAGGCGCTTCGCCACCGTCTGCAAAACCTGGTCGCCGACCTCCGGCCCGTACAGATCGTTGACCTCGCGAAAACGATCCAGCCCGAGAAACAACAGCGACGCAGGCGCCTGTTCCGAGCGCATCCTTGATATGCACTTTTCCAATGCGCTCAAAAAGGAACGCCGGTTATCGAGCCCGGTGAGGGGTTCCTGGTTGGCGTAGAACTGAAGACGCTGCTCATTTTCCTTCCATTCACTGATATCATGGAAGATGGCAACGTAGTTGATGATCTCGTCATTTTCGTCCCGCACCAGGTTCAGGGTCAGCTCTTCGGGGAAGATCTCGCCGTTTTTACGGCGGTTATATATTTCCCCCTTCCAGCGCCCGGCGCTCATCAGTTCATGCCACATGGCGGTATAAAACCCGGCGTCATGACGGCCGGACGAAAACAGCTGCGGATCCTGCCCCATCAGCTCGGCGGCACTGTACCCGGTCAGTTCTTCCAACGCGCGATTAACCCGAATGATGCGGTTTTGCCTGTCGGTGATCATGATGGCTTCGGTTGTATTTTCAAACACCTCGGCGGTAAGCGCCAATTGTTTCAGCAGCTCGTCCTTCGACGCCAATTGCAGCTGGTTGTTGAGTTCGGCCCCGATCACGAAGCTGAGTTCCTGAAACCACGCAATCTGGGCGTCGGAAAAGGACACGTTTTTTTCAAACAGGCAGACCAGAATGCCGATGGGGCGCCGCTCGAGCGACAACAGCGGCACGCCCAAATAGCCTTCGACGTTCAGGTCGGTGAGATCTTCGTCATTGGGGTAAAGCCCCTGAATATTGCAGGGAAAGAAGCACACGTCGGTCGACGACAGGGCATCGGCACAGGGCGTGTCGGCCAAAGAATAAACAAGCTCCCCCGTCATTTGCCCGTTTCTCATATAGGCTACGGCGGCTACCCTCTGCTCCTGCTCGGTGAACTGGCCGATAAAGCAATGCGTTGCACCTAACTCCCGGTACAGTAAAGACAGCGCATAATGGTACTTTTCTGCACTGCTGGACAGTTTGAATAATGTGCTGAATGAAGCAGTCATATCTCCGGTTCTTACTCGTTTTAATCCCCGTCGTTCCATCGACCCGACGTATTACGCCGGGATATAGACTAACATTCGGCCACAAAACAAAAAGCGTTCTGAGACCGAAAAACTTGATCGAAATCAAGTCACTTATTAAAAATAGCGCCTGTCTCTATAAAAACAACACATTTTTACATTTGTTTTCATATAATTAGCAAGTTCACACAAATTCCGTTACACGCCAGCGCGGGCGCAGGGCCTGGTTCCGGCGGGTCTGAACCATATTTGCCGAACGTGGGCAAAACAACACGCCATGCCACATGCATAATCGCGCTTTACACCTGCGTTGTATTCGTATTTACTAATACATAAAGCTTACCAAGCTTCCATGCAACGACTCATGTACCTTGAAAATAAACACAATTTCTATGATCAATCAGTGGCGTAAATTTCTCACCACCCCCTATGCATTGGGCGCATGGGCTGCGCTGGCCTTGCTGTTACTGGCAGTCGTTTTCCCCTATCCGGAAATGTCCCGCGGCATGGCGCACTATGCGCCGCTTCACAGCGTGCTGGAGATACTCTCCGTCTCCGTCTCCCTGATGGTGTTCGCCATCGGCTGGAACACCCATAAATTCAGGTCGCAGGGGAACATGTTCTGGCTCTGCAGCTGTTTTCTCGCCGTCGCCCTGTTGGACATCATGCATTTGCTCTCCTACCAGGAAATGCCGGACCTTATCACCCCCAGCGGCCCGCAAAAAGCAATCAACTTCTGGCTCGGCGCCCGCCTGTTTGCCGCCTTCGGGTTACTCACCGTTGCCGTCACGCCCTGGTTCCGTTTTCCCAGACCGCCGCTCTACCTGCTGCCGGCCAGCATACTCGGCATCACGGCACTCTATACCTGGCTTGAACTGTTCCATCCGGAAGTGTTCCCCGTCACCTTTATTCCCGAGCAGGGGCTGACGCCGTTTAAAATCATCGCCGAGTACGTCATTATCGGCCTGTACGGACTGAGCGCCGTGCTGTTTTTCATTTGTGCGCGCCAATCCTCAACACGCTCGCAGGCGTTGTTTGCCGTCGCCTTTATCATGTTGTTAAGCGAGTACTTCTTCACCCTGTACAGCGACGTAACCGACCTTTACAACCTGCTTGGCCATGTTTACAAAATCGTTGCCTATTGGCTGCTTTATGAGGCGCTGTTTGTCGGCGGCGTACAGGCCCCCTATATCAGGCTGGCGGCCTCGGAGAAAAAGCTCTCGGCCACCATCAACGCGTTGCCCGATACCGCCTATGAGCTCGACGAAAAGGGCACCCTGCTCAACCTTTACGCCAGGGAAAGCGAACGCCTGGGCC
Organism: Pseudoalteromonas sp.; assembly: GCA_050288805.1. Lineage (GTDB taxonomy): Bacteria > Pseudomonadota > Gammaproteobacteria > Enterobacterales > Alteromonadaceae > Pseudoalteromonas. The sequence goes on along the minus strand of JBNKEN010000229.1, from coordinate 4,431 downwards.
TCGACGCCGACAGCCTGAACGGCAAAAATATCATCGATTTGCTGCCGCCGAGCGCCCTGGGCTCGCTGCAAATCGCCATGGCCGAGGCCAAACAAAAGGGCGTGTCCTACGGCCAGGAAATCGAACTGTCCGTTGGCGGGAAATTACGCATTTTCAGCCTTTCCGTGTCCTGCAGCGACCTTGAAATGGGTAACGGGCGTTATATAGTGATCGCCCGCGATGTCACGAAAAGTAAGTTGCAGCAACGTATTCTGGCGCACGAGGCCCGTCTCAACGAAGGCCTGCTGAGCCTTTCGGCCAAGGCGCTCGGCAAGGGAGAGCACGCACTGCTGCGCTTTGCCGTAGAGCATGCCCGCTACCTTATCGGCAGCGAATCGGCCCTGATGCAGGTGCAAACAGAGCAAGGGGATTACGAGCTGGTTTTCCCGCTTGAGCAAACACAAACCAGATTGCCGGAAAGTTACTGGCTGCAGGCGGCCCGCGGCCAGGTGGTGATTGAAAACCAACCCGCCAATCCGGCGCTGTTGCCGGATGTAGAGCGGATTTTGGTGTTGCCGCTGTTCGAGCATGACCATTACCGCATCGGGGTGGCCATGCTCAACAAGGACATCGACTTCGACGACAGGGATATCGAAACCCTCAAGATCTGGACCGAATCGGTGTGGCAGTGGTTGACCCGCCTGCGCCGCGAAAAGCAGGTGCAGATGTTGTCCTCTACCGTGGCGCAAAGCCCCAACCCGATTATCATCACCGACGAACAGGCGCGGATCGAGTATGTCAACGAGGCGTTCACCCAATGCACCGGCTACAGTGCGCTGGAGGCGAAGGGCCACAACACCAGCATGCTCAAATCGGGGCGCACGCCGGACGCCGTCTATAGCCAAATGTGGGAGCATCTGCTGCAGGGCAAAACCTGGCAGGGGGAGCTGATAAACCGGCGCAAGGACGGCCAGGATTACATCGAACGGGCCACCATTTTCCCGCTCCGTGACGGCGAAGGAAAGATCCACAAGTATATCGCCTACAAGGAAGACATCACCTCGGTGCGCGAGTCGGAGCAAAAGGTCCAGCAGCTCACCCTGTACGACACCCTGACCGGCCTGCCGAACAAAACCGCCCTGCGCAACGAATTCAATGCATTGCATGAAAACGCAGCGGGCGAGGCGAACACCCTCAGCCTGCTGTTGCTGGATCTCGACAACTTCCGCCTGATCAACGAGGCACTCGGCACCGAAGCGGGCGACCTGTTGCTGCAGGAACTGGCTCGCCGCCTGTACAGAAAAACCGGACAACAGGGCATTCTGTCACGCCTGTCGGGCGATTCCTTCGTACTGATGCTGTCAGACGCCAACGCCATCGTTGCGTCCGAGGTGGCGACCAAGGTGATCGCCCTGCTCAGCGAACCGGTTAAAGTAAACGGCAGTACCCTGGCGGTCAGCTGTTCGGTGGGGATCTCAGTGTATCCCGATGACGCCACCGGCTTCGATGCCCTGCTGACCTGCGCCGAATCGGCGATGTACGAGGTGAAAAGCAAGGGACGTAACGGTTTCGGCTTCTATTCGCCGTCGAAACAGACCGAGGTGAGCCGCCAGCTTGCCATCGCCAACGAGCTGAAATATGCCCTGACCCACAACGAGTTTTCCCTGGTTTTCCAGCCCCAGTGTCGCCTGAAAGACATGAAAATGGTGGGCGCCGAAGCCCTGTTGCGCTGGCACAGCCATACCCTGGGACAGGTTTCTCCGGCGGAGTTTATTCCGCTCGCCGAACGCAGCGGCCTGATCATGGACATCGACGACTGGGTATTCAAAACCGCCGTCGAGCAATTGAGGCACTGGCGCAGCCAGGGACTGACCGAGCTGACGCTGGCGATCAACCTGTCGGCGGCCCAGTTCTCAAAACAAAGCCTGGCGAAAAACCTGCTCGAGTATGCACAGCGGCTTGATGTGCCGCCGGGACGCATCGAACTGGAGCTGACCGAGGAAATCGCCATCCGCGATCCGGAAATGGGCTACAAGGTGATAGGCGAGCTGAGAGATGCCGGCTTCCTGGTGGCCCTCGACGATTTCGGTACCGGCTATTCGTCGATGAGCTACCTCAACCGTTTTGCCTTCGACAAACTGAAAATTGACCAGTCGTTTATCAGGGAGCTGAACGGCGAAGGCGCCGGCAACAGCATAGTGCTTGCGATGATCCAGATGGCGAAAAGCTTCAATATGGACGTGATCGCCGAAGGCGTGGAAGAGAAAAATCAACTGGAGATATTGCGCAGCCTCGGCTGTCACCAGATCCAGGGCTATTTCTACGGCAAGCCGATGGACGAAAAGGCGTTTTTGGCATTCGCCGGTAAACAGTCGCGCGAGGCCGTCGGTAACTAACGGGGCAAGCAAAAGCAACCCTTTTTTATTGTTTTTTATGCCATGGGATTGCACGGTGTGAAGAAATGACGCACATTAGGGTATGTTGACCTTTGCTGTTTTTTCTCTTAAACAGGAAGGATATACAGATCTAAATTGTTTGTTTTGAGATAAGTCGGTACAAAATGAAGAGTAAACGCAAAGCCAATCCCCTGGCCACCCAGATCCCGCTGGCGATTCTGGTGCTTGCCGCAGCCTGGATGTTCATTCCCGATCAGGGGCTGTTGATACTGATCCACCTGATCGTACTCGCCTACATCGTTTATGCCCTGGTAAAACGCGCCATTCTCTTTCGCGAACGCCAGGCCATCAAAGACAAGATAAAAAAGCAGCAGAGACAACAGCAATCCCGCAGGGAGTAAACAGGGTTTGTGAGCCCCCGTTCGGGGCGAGGTAATTTATTCAGACAGTTAAAACAATAAAGGGGCCGATGGCCCCTTTATTGTAAACCCCGTTTACACCTTGGACTGGCGGGCTATCCAGCGGTCGATATCCTGCTCGACGATCGCCATCGGGCGGGCGCCCTTCAACAGAATTTCGTCGTGGAATGCCTTGATGTCGAAGCGCTCACCGAGTGTCTTTTGCGCCTTGTCACGCAGTTCCAGCAGCTTCAGCATGCCCAGTTTGTAGCCAAGCGCCTGTCCCGGCCAGGCGATATAACGATCGATGGCCGACTCTACATCGCTCATGGCCGACCCAGTCGCCTCGGCGAAATAGGCAATCGCCTTCTCGCGGGTCCACTTCTTGTAATGCAGGCCGGTGTCGACCACTAAACGTGCGGCACGGTACACTTCCGCCTGCAAACGGCCGAGGTCGCCCCAGGGGTCGTTATCGTACATGCCCATCTCGAACGCCAGCAGCTCGGCATACAGCGCCCAGCCTTCGACATAGGCGTTGAACTGTGCGTTTTGGCGCATCAGACCGATGTCGCTTTGCAGCATGTTCAGCGCTATCTGGAAATGATGGCCCGGCACGGCCTCGTGATAGGTCAGGGTTTTCATGCCGAAGCTCGGCACCGCCTTCATGTCTTTAAGATTGATATAGAAAACACCGGGGCGCGAACCGTCAAGCGACGGCGACAGGTATTCGCCGCCCGCGGCACCGGCCTCGATTTCAACCGGCACGCGGCGTACCTCAACCTGCTGGGTCGGCAGGGTTGAGAACAGCTGCGGCGCCTGGTCCATCACGTTTTTGATCTCACCGTTCAGGAACGCCAGAAGCTCGGCGCGACCTTCGTCGCTGTCGGCATAGAGAAAGCGCGGCTCGTCGTTGAGTTTCATCATGCGCTCGCCCACGCTGCCTTCGCTGTAACCGTTGAGCTTGAGAATTTCATCCATCCTGGCAGTAATGCGTTTTACTTCCGCCAGGCCCAGCTGGTGTATCTCTTCCGCGCTCAGGGTCGAATCGCCGAGGTAGGCGATGGCATGGTTATAAAACGCTTCGCCGCCCGGCTGCGCCCAGATACCGACCTCAACCGGCGCCTTTTGTTCCAGCGCCTTCATTTGCTTCGCGACGCGGGCAAACGCCGGGTAGACCTTGCCTGCCATAAGGGTTTCGGCGCGTTTTACCAACGCACTTTTTTGTGTGTCATCGAGCCCGGCGACGTTCGCCAGCTTGTCGCCGAAGGAGGTGACCAGCGAATGTGCCTTGGCCTCGGGGGCGGTGAAATTAGCCAGGTAACCCAGGGTGTTAGGGTACAGCGCCTTAGGCAGGATAATGCCCTGCTCGGCATCCGCCGCCACCTTGCTGCCGACCTGGTCGACCAGGGTTGCAAATGCGCCAAGGCGCGTCAGGTAGGCCTCGGCATCGGCTTCACTGGTCACGGTTTGCTGATCTTTCAGCACCTCGGGAATATCCATCAGCGGGCCCGAGATCTGGTTGAGAACATACGGCAAATGGCCGCCCCAGGTATCGATATAACCGCCGCTGAAGGTGATATCACCGGCGTAGTAACGGGCGATCGCCTCGTTCACCGCCAGGTGCAGCTTATCGGCCTCATCGAGGCCCGCCATCTGCA
>JBNKEN010000228.1:0-10927 GCA_050288805.1 Pseudoalteromonas sp. | reverse complement strand
ACCTTGCTGAAGGCTTATCCAAAAGCGAGTCATCTCAGCATGAGTGATAGGTAAATAATCGGCTTTTTCGTCAATGAGTTTTTGAAATAAAGGGACAACAGAACCGCGGGAGCAAACCACGTTGCCATAGCGTACGACAGCAAACGTAGTTTTGTGGCCGCCGGCTATATTGTTAGCAGCGACAAACAGTTTGTCAGAGGCGAGTTTAGTGGCGCCATACAGGTTGATCGGGTTGGCGGCTTTGTCGGTAGATAGCGCAATAACCTTTTCAACATCGTTATCCAGAGCCGCGTCGATAACATTTTCAGCACCGTTGATATTGGTTTTGATGCATTCCATCGGGTTGTATTCGGCAGCAGGAACCTGTTTGAGTGCTGCCGCGTGAATAACATAATCGACTCCGCGCATCGCGCGGCGCAGTCTTTCCTTGTCACGCACATCGCCGATAAAGTAGCGCATGCAGTCTTGGTTGAATTCCTGCTGCATTTCAAACTGCTTGAGCTCATCTCGGGAATAGATGATTATTTTTTTGGGCTTATATCTTTCAAGCAATGTTTTCACATATTTTTTGCCAAATGACCCGGTGCCACCGGTTATTAATATTGTTTTGTTATTAAACATAGTTTCACCCAAGTCTTTACTTTATTGACTGAAGTTTAGCTTTTATATTCAAAAGCTTCTCAATACTTTATCCCAGTTGGTTTTATTTAGCACTATTTGTGCCAACACAAAACATTTTTTGCCCCCGGAGGTTCGTGTTTTATGGTTGGTTTGAGCTAAAATTAAACAATGTTTTGTGTCAACAAGCCTGATGCAGGGGGAAGAAATGAAAATAGGTTCATCGGTCGCAGACCAACTCGGACAGACCACTAATAAACTTAATAGTACCAATGAAAAATTGGCCAGTGGCAAGCGGGTCAATTCGGCGGCGGACGATGCGGCCGGGTTGCAGATTATCGACAGGTTGACGGCGCAGCAAAACGGCTATGTGCAGGCTAGCCGCAATGCCTATGACGGTATTTCCTATTCGCAGGTGGCTGATTCGGCGCTGGCCGGTGTGAACGGCGCGGTAGCCCGTATTCGGGAACTGTCCATTCAGGCGGGTAACGGTGCGTTGAACGACAGCGACAGGGCCGCACTTCAGGAAGAGGTCGGCCAATTGCAGAGCCAGATTGGAGAAACCCTTAAAAATACTACCTTCGGCGGCAAGGAAATCTTCAATGGCGAACAGGTGTCGTTTCAAATCGGCGCCGATGCCGTTACCACACAGAGCGTAGCCCCGGCCGATACAAGCTTTGTTGCCGGTATCAACAGCATAGATATTTCGACGCAGGCAGGGGCCCAGTCGGCCATTCAAGCCGCGGACGATGCCTCCAAGTCGGTCAATCAGCAACGTACCCAGCTCGGGGCGTTTGAAAATACCTTGTCGAGCACCATCCGCGGGCTTGGCACGCAAAGAGAAAACATTGCGGCCAGCCAAAGCCGGATCCAGGATGCCGATTATGCCCGTGAAGTTTCGCAGCAAACGGCCAATGATATTCTCGCCAAGGCGTCGATAGCTATTCGAGGTCAGGCGAACCAAAATGCGGCTTCGGTACTGGGGCTGCTGTAATTTGATCTGTTTCTAATTGAGTGGCATTTTTTTGGCGTGAATGTCAAAAAAATGCCACTTGCGCTTGCATCCTTTGTAAAGTCACATACAATTCAATCAGTAACGTCTTTTTGGCCACCTGCGGTTTTAGCCAATGATATTGATTTTAGATAATAATAATAAACGCGCTGAAGGATTGAGTGCTGCCCTCTCTTTTATCGGTGAACCCAATAAACGGGTGACAGAGGAGACGGTATTCGAAACATGTCATCCCCGCCATGTCTCCGGTGAAAGCGAACAAATCATGATTCTGGGTGCATGCCAGGACGTGATGCACGAAGAGCTTATTAAGCGCTATCCGGCAATGCCGTTTCTGCTGATAGGCGAAACCTTGCGTTCCTTGCTTGATATTCCCAATGTCGTGGGTCTTATCAGCGAACCCTTCAGCCACGACGTCACCACCCAACTGTTACATGACTGCCAGCAGTACCTGCGCATGATGCCCGGTGAACACGGGGCGGCGCTCAGCGACAAAAGCTTCGACGGCCTGGTGGGGGAAACAGAAGCGGTCAAGCATGTACGCTTCCTGATCGAACAGGTGGCGAAAACCGACGCCAACGTATTGATCCTCGGCGAGTCGGGCACAGGTAAAGAAGTGGTGGCCCGCAATGTCCATTTGTTGTCCCTTCGCAAAAGCGGGCCCTTCGTGCCGGTGAACTGCGGGGCCATTCCCGGCGAGCTGCTGGAAAGCGAACTGTTCGGCCATGAAAAGGGCGCCTTTACCGGTGCCATTTCCGCTCGCAAGGGGCGCTTCGAGCTGGCCCAGGGCGGCACCCTGTTCCTCGATGAGATCGGCGACATGCCTTTGCAAATGCAGGTCAAGCTGCTGCGGGTACTGCAGGAGCGAAGCTATGAACGGGTGGGGGGAACCAAGCCTATTCAGGCGGATGTCCGTGTGATTGCCGCAACCCACAGAAACCTCGAGCAGATGATAGAAGAAGGCAAGTTCCGTGAAGACCTTTTCTACCGCTTGAATGTGTTTCCCATCGAAAATCCGGCCTTGGCAGACAGGGTCGAGGACATTCCACTGTTGCTCAAGGAATTGATGCGCAGGGTGAACGCCCAAAGCGGAACCAGCGCCAAGTTCACCGAGCGGGCGATCGAAAGCCTGAAATCACACCCCTGGCCGGGAAATATTCGCGAACTGGCCAACCTGGTCGAACGCATGGTGATCATGTTTCCCGACAAGGTGGTGGATGTCACCGATCTGCCGCAGAAATACCAGCATATCGAAGTGGATGCCTATGTTCCCGAGTACCCGGAGGAGCTGCTTGAGCGCCAGGCGCTGAACGACATCTTCAGCGAGGGCTTTATCGAGGAGGAGCTCGATGAAGAACCTGCGGCAACCGTATCCGGTGATCCGGCTCTGCTGCCGGACGAAGGCATAGAGTTGAAGGAATATCTGGCCGATCTGGAAATCAGCCTGATCACGCAGGCGCTCGAACGTTACGATTACGTGGTGGCCCGAGCGGCCGAGATCCTAGGCGTGCGTCGAACCACGCTGGTGGAAAAAATGAAGAAATATAACCTGGGGCGGGACTAACCCGCACCGGGTATATTTTCAATCAGCGCGATTACCTGTTGTTTGCGAAAACAGTCGTTGCTGTGGTCGTTGACCATACCGCAGGCCTGCATATGAGCATACACGGTGGTTGGGCCTAAAAATTTAAACCCGCGCTTTTTCAAATCCTTGGCAAACGCTTCCGCTTCCGGGCTGGTGGCGACATAATCTTCCTTACTGCGAATCGAATTGACTATCGGGCGGTTGCCGACAAACTGCCACTGGTAGGCTGAAAAGCTGCCGAATTCCTGCTGAACCGCCAAAAAACACCTGGCATTATTGATGGTCGCCCTGATCTTGGCGCGATTTCGAATGATACCCGGGTTTTCCAGCAAACGTTCTACGTCGTTTTCACCCATACGGGCTACCTTATTTACGTCGAACTCGGCGAATGCCGCCCGGTAATTGTCGCGCTTTTTCAATATGGTATACCAGCTGAGGCCCGCCTGCGCCGATTCCAGGGTTAAAAATTCGAACAGCAGGGTGTCGTCAAAGAGAGGAACGCCCCATTCGGTGTCATGATAGTCAACGTAATCGGGCTTGCTGGTATCCAGCCAGGGACAGCGTTCACACATTTTATTTTCCTGATTTAAGAGTTAAATATACTCTAGCAAAGGCTGTATAAAGAAACAGTGTTATTTTTTTGGCGCTGTAAAATAACATTGTAATTATATGAATATTATATAAAAATAATTTTGGTACGTTTTGTGCTTTTATTGGTCAGATACCGATTTATTGAGAATTTGACTATGGCACTTGCTAGCGTACTCAATCCGCAATTTGTTTCATCCGGGCAGTATAATCCCTGCCTGCAGCATGAATCTTATGTCGGCGAACTCAGTGATTTGCGCCAGCAGGCGAGCTGGCTTTCCCATTTGGTGGATACCATGCCCGCGGGCGTGATCGTTCTGGATGGTCGCGGTATGGTCGCCAAGGCAAACCAGATTGCCATCGACATGCTCGGTGAACCGCTTGAAGGCGAGAAATGGTTCAGCATCATTCAGCGTTCGTTCCGTCCCAAGCAGGATGACGGCCACGAGGTGTCGCTGCGTGGCGGGCGGCGAGTGAAACTTGATATTACCCCGCTGACGCCGGAACCCGGCCAGTTGATCCTGATGACGGATCTGACAGAGACCCGCCGTCTGCAATCGCGTCTTGCGCATATGCAGCGACTCGGTGCGCTTGGCAAAATGGTGGCCTCACTGGCTCACCAGGTTCGTACGCCGTTGTCTGCCGCTATGCTTTATGCGGCCAATCTCGGTTCCAATAAAATGACGGAGCAGGCAAGGGGCACGTTTCACGGCAAGTTGATGTCGCGGCTTAAGGATCTCGAAGCCCAGGTCAATGACATGCTGCTGTTTGCAAAAAGCGGCGAACAACAGGTGGTTGAACGCCTGTCGCTGCAAAACCTGTTGCAGGAAATAAAAAGCGGCGCCGATGCCATGGTGGAATTGAACCACAGCCAACTGATTGCCGACCTGCCAGAGCCCGACATTGTCATCATGGGCAACAAGACGGCGCTGGCAAGCGCTGTGCAGAATCTTATTCATAACAGTATTCAGGTTATCGGGGAAGGAGCGGAGATACGGGTTGCGGCCAAGCGCTGTGAACAGGATCCCGCCACGGTGGTTATTTCGGTCAGTGACAACGGTCCCGGCGTGGCGCCCGAACTGGCGGAAAAGATTTTCGAGCCCTTCTTCACCACTAAATCTCAGGGCACGGGTTTAGGCCTGGCGGTGGTCGGTGCGGTCGCGCACGCCCATCGGGGCCGGGTTTCGGTCGAGAATAAGGCCGAAGGGGGCGCCTGCTTCAGCATTCGCCTGCCCGTACTTTCAGTCGCAACGCAAACGGAGGTCGTATGAATTCCAATCTGGTACTGGTCGTCGAAGACGATGCGGGGCTGCGTGAGGCCCTGGTCGATACGCTGCAACTGGCCGGCATTCACTGCATGGCGGTGGACAGCGCCGAAAATGCCATCCTGACGCTGAAACAAGAAAAGGTGTCGCTGGTGGTCAGCGACGTGCAGATGGGCGGAATGAGCGGTATTGAGCTGCTGAAAAGCATCAAGCTTAACTATCCCGAGATGCCGGTGCTGATGATGACCGCCTATGCCACAATCGATGATGCGGTCGAAGCCATGCGCCTCGGTGCCATAGACTATATGGCGAAACCCTTTGCGCCCGAAGTGCTGCTGAACTTGGTCAGTCGCTATCTGCCGGAGCAAAAACGTGAGACGGAGGGCCCTGTGGTAGCCGACCCGTCCAGTCTGGCGCTTTTGGAACTGGCTGCCCGGGTCGCCAAATCGGATGCCAGTGTGATGGTGCTCGGGCCGAGCGGTTCAGGTAAAGAGGTGCTGGCGCGTTATATTCACGATCACTCGACCCGTGCCGGGGAGACCTTTGTCGCGATCAATTGCGCGGCGATCCCCGAAAACATGCTTGAAGCCACCTTGTTCGGTTACGAAAAAGGCGCCTTCACCGGGGCTATCAACGCCTGTCCTGGAAAATTCGAGCAGGCACAACACGGCACAATTTTGCTGGATGAAATCACCGAAATGGATCTCGGCCTTCAGGCCAAGCTGTTGCGCGTGCTGCAAGAGCGGGAAGTGGAACGCCTTGGCAGCCGCAAAACCATCGAACTGGATGTCCGGGTGCTGGCAACCAGTAACCGGGATCTCAAAGAAGCGGTAGCCGAAGGTAAGTTTCGTGAAGATTTATACTATCGCCTCAACGTGTTTCCGCTACAGTGGTTACCGCTCTGCCAGCGTCCCGGTGACATCATTCCGCTTGCCGAGCACCTGATTGAGCGCCACTGCGTCAAGAGCAAACAGCCGCTGGCGGTGCTGAGTGACGGGGCTAAGCAGCGACTGTTATCTCACGGCTGGCCCGGTAACGTGCGCGAGCTTGATAATGTGATCCAGCGGGCGCTTATTCTGCAGCAGGGAAACCGGATCGACGAACAGGCGGTATTTATCGAAAATCTGGTGCCAAGAATCATGCCGGAGCATAACGTGACGGATGTGATGTCGATCGCTGAGCCGGTATCCGTACCTGAGCCTACGCTGATGTCTCTGGCCGAATCGGGCAACTACAAGGACGAGCTAAAAGACAAGGAACACAGGATCATCCTGGAAACCTTGTCCCGCTGCCACGGCCGTCGCAAGGAAGTAGCCGAACGTCTGGGGATCAGTCCGAGAACCTTGAGATATAAACTGGCGCAGATGCGCGATCTGGGGCTTCCTGTTCCCGCCTGATCCTTCATTATCCTCTTTTGCCCGGAGCCGGTTATTATTCGGCTCCGGGTTTGTCAAAAATCCGGCAGTGCTACAATTTATCGTAACCAATTGAAATTAATGGTTTTATAAATTGGCATGATTTCTGCTTTTCTCTGTTAAAGCGATCAACGATCCAAGCGAGAAAACAGATGAAAATTCAATCCAGCTCACTCTTTCAAGAAATGCAGTCCATGGCGCTGGAAGCAGGACGCCCGCAACCGCAGGCCAAATTACCCGTGGTTACAGAGGCCAGCTCCTCGGCACAATTTGGCGATTTGCTCAGTCGTGCCATTGACACAGTGAACGGTTTACAACAGGATGCTAAGTCAAAGGTTACAGCCGTGGAGATGGGCGATCGCCGGGTGTCGCTGGCTGAGGCCATGATCGCGGCGCAAAAATCATCGGTGGCCTTCGAGGCGACGGTTCAGGTACGCAACAAACTGGTCGAAGCGTACAAAGAAATTATGAACATGCCGGTGTAAGAATTTAGTGGAGAATGACCGTGGCGCAACCTAACCAATCAACCGATCTCGCCCTCGCCGACAACCTGCATGTCGGCGCTGACGCCGGCGATGAACAGCAAGAGCAGAAGTCGGGCTACCTGAGCACCTTAAGTGGCACCGATCTTCTACGCCAGGTTACCTTGATGGTCGCTCTGGCCATCTGTCTGGCGATCGCGGTCTTTATCATTATCTGGGCCCGTCAACCCGATATGCGCCCGCTGGGTAAGATGGCGACCGAAGAACTTATTCAAACCCTGGATTTTCTCGATGCCCAGCAAATCGACTATGAACTGGAAGGCAATGTGATCTCGGTGGCGGAAGACGACTACCAGAATATCAAGCTGCTGATGGCGCGCGAGGGATTACAGCAGGAACCCAGTTCGGGCACCGATATCCTGATGCAGGACATGGGTTTCGGTGTCAGCCAGCGCCTTGAGCGCGAACGCCTTAAGCACAGCCGTGAACAACAGCTGGCCAGAACCATCGAAGAACTGAACAACGTCACTCGGGCCAAGGTACTGCTTGCGATCCCGAAAGAAAACGTGTTCGCACGCATAGAGAAAAAGCCCTCAGCCACCGTTATGGTGACGTTGAAACGCGGACGCATGTTGAGCGGCGAAGAAGTCGATTCCGTGGTCGATATCGTTGCCTCTGCGGTGCAGGGCCTGGAGCCTGCGCGGGTCACGGTAACAGATCAGAACGGCCGTTTGCTTAATTCGGGTTCCCAAGATTCCATCGCGGCTCGTTCGCGCAAGGAATATGAAATCGAACGTAAACGTGAGCAGGAATACCAGGAAAAAATCGACGGTATCCTGATCCCCGTGGTGGGTCTTGGCAATTACACCGCTCAGGTTGATCTGGTGATGGATTTCAGTGCGCTGGAAGAAACCCAGAAGCGCTACAACCCGGATCTGCCTGCGGTACGCAGCGAAACTACGCTGGAAGAGAATAACATCGGTGGCCTGGCCGTCGGTATTCCGGGCGCGCTGACCAACCAGCCGCCGCTGAACTCGAACATTCCCGAGGTCGTGGGTCAAAATAACGTGGCCAATAACGCCACCAATTCGGGACCGAGCCGCAACCATAAAGAAGCGACCCGCAACTACGAACTGGATACCACAATTTCCCATAAGCGCCAGCAGACCGGCGTGATCCGCCGTATCAGCGTGTCCGTTGCGGTGGATTACATTCCGGGCACCAATGCGGAAGGCGAGTCGGCGATGGTGCCGCGCTCACAGCAGGAACTCAGCAATATTCGTCGTTTGCTGCAAGGCGGCATCGGCTTTGACATGCAGCGTGGCGATGCCCTGGAAGTGGTTACCGTGCCCTTCGTTCGTGAAGATCTCGGCGCGGTGGCTGAAGTACCGCTGTGGGAACAAAACTGGTTCCTGCGCATTGTGAGACTTGCGCTCGGCGCCCTGGTTATCATAGTACTTATTCTGGCGGTAGTGCGTCCTATGTTGAAGCGCCTGCTGTATCCGGATGATACACTTGAAGAGTACGATGAAGATGCGCTTACCTCGGGTGTCGACCTGGGCGACAGCACCATCGATATGCTGAGCCGTGAATTTGATACGGCAGCGGTAGGTTTCTCGCCGGACGGCACCCTCAGGCTGCCGGATCTCCACGGCGATGAAGATCTCCTTAAGGCGGTTCGTGCCCTGGTTGCGAACGAACCGGAACTTTCTTCTCAAGTTGTGAAAGCGTGGTTAACCGAAGATGACTGATCAACAACAACTGCCGTCGAAAATCCCCTTCGACGTCAATAAGCTGGACGGGGTGGAAAAGGCGTCGATTTTGCTGCTGAGTTTGTCTGAAGAAGACGCGGCGCAGATCCTCAAGCACCTCGAACCCAAGCAGGTACAAAAGCTGGGTATGGCGATGGCGTCGCTGGAAGATCTCAACCAGGCGAAGATCAGCGCGGTTCACAACTTGTTTATCGAGCAGATCCAGCAGTTCAGCACCATCGGTTTCCAGTCCGAAGAGTTTATCAAGAAGGCACTGACCGCCGCGCTCGGTGAAGACAAGGCGGCGAGCCTGATTGATCAAATCGTGATGGGTTCCGGTGCCAAGGGTCTGGACTCGCTGAAATGGATGGACTCCAAACAGGTGGCCAACATTATCCGCAACGAACACCCGCAGATCCAAACCATCGTGCTGTCTTATCTGGAGCCGGAGCAGAGCGCGGAAATTCTTTCCCAGTTCCCGGAGAAGGTGCGTCTCGACCTCACCATGCGTATTGCGAATCTGGAAGAAGTTCAGCCGGCGGCGTTGCAGGAACTGAACGAAATCATGGAGAAGCAGTTCGCCGGTCAGGCGGGCGCACAGGCAGCCAAGATGGGCGGTCTGAAGGCTGCGGCGGATATCATGAACTATCTGGATACCAATATCGAAGGTCAGTTGATGGACTCAATTCGCGAACACGACGAAGAGATGTCACAGCAGATCCAGGACCTGATGTTCGTATTCGAAAACCTCATGGACGTCGACGATCGCGGTATCCAGTCGATACTACGCGAGGTTCAGCAGGACGTACTGATGAAGGCCATCAAGGGGGCCGACGATGCGCTGCGTGACAAGATCTTCAAAAACATGTCGAAGCGTGCCGCAGAGATGCTGGCAGACGACCTCGAGGCGATGGGCCCGGTTCGCGTCAGCGAAGTCGAGGCGGCACAAAAAGAAATTTTGTCTACCGCTCGCAGGTTGGCCGATTCCGGCGAAATCATGCTGGGCGGTGGCGGCGGTGAGGAGTTCCTGTAATCCATGAACAGCTCCAAATTACGTTCAGGTCATCCTCTCAGTGCCGATGAAGCGGCCGATGAGTTGCTGAAAAACTGGCCCATTCCGGATGTCACCATTTCCCAGGCCAAGTTAGCCGGGCGTTCCACGGCGTTCGGTATGCCACTTGAGCGGGTGTACCACAAACCCGAAGAAACGTTTCCTGAGGACGAAGCCGAATCGCCGGAGGAGCTTGATTTTCCCAAGTTGACGATGGAGGAACTCGAGCAGATCCGCCAGGATGCGTTCGATGAAGGATTGAAACAGGGCCACGAGCAAGGCTACCTGGAAGGTTTCGACAAGGGCGCCAAGGAAGGACATGAAGCAGGTTTTGCCGAAGGACGTGAAGAAGGCAAGGTGCAAGGTCTGGAAGACGCCAAGCCCTTGGTGGAAGAAAAGCTTCAGGTACTGAGGGCGTTGATCGACGGCCTGGAAACTCCGCTTAAGCAAGTGAATGAGGCCTGTGAAAAAGAATTGGTCCAGCTGGCTGTGATGCTGGCGGAAGCGGTAATTTACCAGGAAGTGAAGCTGCAACCGGACGTCATCCTGCATACACTGCGTCAGTCACTTGACGCGTTGCCCGGCGGAGCCCGCGGTTGTCAGATATTCCTGCATCCCGATGATCTGGCCCTGGTACGCGACAGTTACGGTGCCGACTTAATCGAACAGCGGGGCTGGCACCTGATGGCGGAGCCCAGCCTCGAGCGCGGCGGTTGTCAGGTCAGAAGCGAGCGTTCCAGCATTGATATGACGTTGAAACAGCGTGTCAAAGAAACATTGGAGAGTTTTTTGCATGACAGTGGTATCTAACGTGAGCGGTAACCCTGTCGATGGCAGCTTCAAATCTGAGCGAGCGAATTAAACGCTATCAAAAACATATACATATCCAGCCCGTTTCGGTGGCGGGCAGCCTGACCCGTGTGGTCGGATTGACGCTTGAAGCCAAGGGGCTGCAGGCGCCGGTCGGCAGCCAATGTAAAATCGAAACCAGCCATGGCCTGGTCGATGCCGAAGTCGTCGGCTTCAACGAAGACACCCTGTTTCTTATGCCCAATGACCGTATTTCCGGGGTCTTGCCGGGCGCCCGGGTGATCCCGCAGGTGAGTGAAGCGGGTCTGCCGGTCGGCATGAAGTTGCTTGGCAGGGTGGTAGACGGCCTC
>JBNKEN010000227.1:0-5844 GCA_050288805.1 Pseudoalteromonas sp. | reverse complement strand
CGCACCAGATCGGGGCTGAAAAGCGGTTTGAGAAACCCCTGCTCCGGATTGTTGATAAGCGCACTGAGACCGAAATAACCGTGAATACATTCGCTGTAGTTATCGGGAACGCTTGGCCAAAGACCCGACATCAGCTGGTTAAGCGGGTAATAAAACCAAGACTTATGCTGCAACGCCCCGTTGTTGAGCCCTTCTACGGCACGTTTTTTATCCGCGTTATCCCAGTTTCGCGGCGTGCTTTTAAAGGTGTAG
Source organism: Pseudoalteromonas sp. (assembly GCA_050288805.1). Classification (GTDB taxonomy): domain Bacteria; phylum Pseudomonadota; class Gammaproteobacteria; order Enterobacterales; family Alteromonadaceae; genus Pseudoalteromonas. Next base: position 5,592 of record JBNKEN010000227.1, on the reverse strand, counting down.
TAGGTATTGAACAAATCGCAGTCAAGGGCATACAGGGTCTGGGTGACCATGTCCGGATAGGCGTACAGTGCGATGGCGCCATCGATAAGTCCGGGGGCATTTTGCGCTAATAAATATTGACTCAGGCCACCGCCCGAGCCACCGATCCCTAAGGTATAAAGCGGATCGCCGTAGAGAGATACGAACTGACGTTTGACCCGCCGCGCCGTATCCTCCGCCAACAGCATATTGTAGGTGTAGCTGGTTTTGTTGGCGCTGCTGGTGATCACCGCGTAGCCCTGGCGCAGTTCGGTTGCCCGACGTTTGATAAGTTGCTCGGGCGCCAACCGCCCCTGGCGAAACCCGATTCCGACCCCCCCGGCGAACTGGTAAATCAGTTTTCTGTTCCACTGTGATGCAGCGCGGCGCTTCGTCATTTCATCGCCAAGCACGGGCATAACCAGCGCATAGATATGGCGGTTAATGGTGCCCTGCTCCACCCTAAGCAAGGTTTCCCCCTGCGAAGGCCGGTAGCTAGAATCAAACACCTCGGTGGTCGCCCCGTCCGGGCTCAATGTGTAAAAACGCAGCCGGGTGCGCACCGAACAGTCTTTACTGAAACCGGCAACCCGGTTGGTTTCTCTCCCTTTATCCGTCTCGAAAAAAACCGGCGTTCCCAGCAGTGACTGGTTATCCACCTCGGGTTGCCCGAGGCCCGAATCCAGGGTCGCACAGGCGAAAGGGTATTGATTGGGGCCGGCAAAAAGCGGCTCTACCGGCCCGATTTCGCCTAAAAGGATGGGAAAGGAAACAAGCTCGGCGGGACGTTGGGTAAAGCGAATATGACGGTTGACGGGAAACAACCTGGTCTCCTGCTGGGGAGCCTTGCCGATCACCTGACGCAACTCATAGGGTGTGCTGGTACAGGTCGTCAATCCGCCAACCAGCAGCATCAATGTCAAAAGCCTCGCAATCCAACTCATTGCAACCTCCTATCAAAAATTATAGAAGTTGCCGACACGATTTCACTCGCCAGTCACCTTGAAAACAACACACTTGCGTTAACTCTTTATTTTGTCTTAACTTATATTTCTTGTTATTCAACTGCTTCCGCTATGCCACGATTTATGCACCACTGGGCCACCCCGCTGTTTCTGTTCCTCCTGACTTTGCAGGTCAAAGCGGCCGAATCGCTGACCGTGGTGGCGGCCAACTGGGAATCCTTTACCGACACTCAGGGCAGAGCCATCTATACCCGACTGGTGAAAGAGGTCTTCAACGACTTCAATATCAACTTTGAAGTCTCTACCTATAAGCGGGCGCGCCACCAGTTCATTAAGCATAAGGCGGATATCATCATCGGCGTTTATCGCGCGCCCTTTGAAGGACAGTTCATTATTCCGCGCAAGCACCTGGATTTCGATTACCCGGTCGTCGCGTATTACAACAGCGATATAACGACACTGAAAGGCAAGCAAGAGATCGCGGGGCTCAGTGCCGCCTGGTTCGAGAACTATGAGTTTGCCGAATTTATGCCAGCCCCGAAGCACTACTATCCAATAACGGATTTAAAAACCGGATTCAGCCTTCTTGTTTCGGGCCGGGTACAGGCCCTCGTCGACTACCATGAAAACCGCCCCATCGATCTTCCCCCCAATATCAAGGAACTGGAAGTGATCCCACCGATGCCTATCTATCTCGCCTTTCAGGCGACGGCCGAAGGCGCAAAACTGGCGCAAATTTACGATACCCGTATCCAAGAGCTTATAGAGAGTGGCTTTGTCGAAAAGGTGTTTGGCGATAAATATGCCAATACCCGTTTCGATTCTGTACGTCCCTGAGCGCTCCCCCCTTGTTTAGCCAGCACCCTCTAAAACACGCATTTCGATTGATATGAATCAACAAAAATGCCGTGCAACCAGCTCCTTCGTACCTATACTAAGATTGGTGTGAACACCGCGTCGTTACAGATTGAAAAGGAGCAACATGATGAACATTGAAAAACGCAAATCCACATTCCCGTCCCTGTTGGGCGATGAATTCGATAACCTGTTCCAGGGGTTTTTCCGCCCCGTTGCCGGGTCTGATTTTTTAACCAAGGCAACTAAACTTCCTGCGGTGGACGTCGAAGAAACCAAGGATAACTTTGTGTTGATGGCAGACATGCCGGGGTTCGACAAGGAAGATATCCATGTTTCCTTTCACGACGGCCAGCTGACCATCAAGGCCGAACACAAGGAAGAATCTGAGAAGCAGGAAAAAGGCGAACAGGTGCTGAAGGAAAGGCGCTACGGCAGCTACTACCGCACCCTGCATTTCGGCAACAACATAGCCGAACATGACATTTCGGCAAGTTACAAAAACGGCGTACTTGAGCTGACCCTGCCGAAACTGGGCCCGGCAGCGCCGACGGCGAGGAAGATCGAGATAGGAGGCTAACCCTTACCGTTTCCTCGTTGAAAATAAAAAGCCGTCCCGTTGTGGGGCGGCTTCTTATTTCTCTCCGCTGCCGACTTAGTGAATCTGGCTATCCGGCTGCTTGGCGGCCAAGTCTTTGATGGTGACCGACCCCTTCGCTTGATCAAGACTGAAATGCAGCTTTTGTAAGATTTCCCGCTGGACCGGGCTTAGCCCGCGCGGGTCTTCCACCGGGCTTACCTTGAAGCCACCGGCGCCATTTTTGATGTTACCCGCCCCCGCCAGGGCGGCCGGATTATGGGCCAATCCGGCCCCGTACTTGCGCATGGTGCCGTATACATCGGAGATATGCCAATCCTCTAAATTTGCTTCCAGCTCCAACTCCCCCGACAGAGCACGGGCAACCTCGTCGTCGGCGTAAAGCGCCAGGTGCTTATTGAGTTCCTCAATCTCACCGCCAAACAACTCGGGATAATCCAGGTAGTATGTTGAAACGGCGAGGTATGTTCTTCGCGCCTGTGTACCCCGGTTTGAATTGATAAACTCAAAGGCATTTTCTTCCAACGCGGTGTAAACGGATCCCCCCCTGAATGCAGACGGCCTGATACTCGGCCCGCCGATATTGCCGAAATAAAAGCCATATATCACATTCGGCTTGTCCTTATAATGCGGCAGGACTATCTTGTAACGTATATCATTCGGGCTCAGATTGAGACCCAGCACTCTGATAAAGGGCTCGTTGAGAAAGCTGTGGGGCCCGCTCAATTCGTCACGCAGGTTTTTCTCCGGATAAATTGAAACCAGTTTTTCCAGCACCGCAATGTTGTGCAGGTTCAACCAATAGGCAAGTTGTTCCTTACGGTTTAACGAGGCCAGCGGCACCTTCTCGGGCACCGCTTCAAGGCTTTCGCGCAACTTTCGTACCAAGGGGCGATTCGCCTCGTTTTGAAAGGCTTCAAAATAGAAGCGGTTTGCCTCAAACGCACTTAAGCGCTTTATGTTATCTTTCATTCGAGTGCCGTTCTTGGCCTTCAGCCACGGCACTCTCTCCCGATCCGACAGTCCGTTGTCTATAACAAGCTGAGCGTAGAAGGCATCCAGGTCCGGATAGGCTAACTGCACCCGGGAATTCCAGGTGTAATCTGAAAAATGCGCCGTATTCGGGTTTGTATGCTCGCTAGTTTTCGCTGCGTCCGCATTACTTGCATACCCGCTGACGGTGACAAGTAAGACGGGCAAGAATGACTTAATATTTTTCATTTTTAATTTCCTTTTTTTGGTTTCTTGCGGAACCAGATCCTTAATACTGCGCCAGAAATACCGGGCTTCCGCCACTTTTTCCTTAATCTGTTAGGAATACGTCGATGTTAGCTAAGAAATTCAGGTACAGTCGGAATAGTGCGGGGTCACTGGCGACTCTTGCGTTAATGCTTGCTCAGCACGCCCTGAACTCACCGTCGAAAGTGAAGGAAGAAACATTTTTACAACAAGGTGATTACCTTTAACTTTCACATAAATCCCTTATATTCCATGGCGTTATATTTAACCTAACAGTGAACAAAAAAAAGCAAGGGAATTTTTCTTCATCGACATGAGCCTGGAAAACAATCCGTTATCGCCCGCAACGAAAAAGGGCCTGAAGGCCCTTTCTGCACGACTAACCGACAGAGGTTATTGCAATTTTCCGTCCGCTTTCACTTCCGTTGCAGACACCTCTGTGGCCGCCGGGATACTTTGATCCGTGTTTATCTGTGCAATGTTCTCTTGCATCAAAGCCCGAATGCCGGGCGTTATCAGCACCGCACTTTCTATCTCTGGTGAGATGTTTGAGATGCTGTCCTCACCCGGCGTCACGCTGCGCACATCGGTGAGCTGCCAGTTTGTGATGGTTGCCACGAATTGTCGGGCCGATGCAATCGCGCCCGCAATATCTCTGTTCGCATAACGAGCCAGATGTTCACGCAAATCATGTCCGTAGCCGGAAAACATTCTGCTGTTGTCGGCATAAAAACGGGACACCCTGAGTTTTCGGCCGTCTTTTTGCGTCCCGCGATCGGAATTGATGAAATCGTCGGCATTTTTCTGCAACGCATCGATTACGGTACTTCCCGTATAGGCCTTCTTGCTGATATCAGGGCTGCCGACATAACCCTGATAGAAACCATAGATCACTTCGGGTATGTCGCGGTAATTCGGCAACACAATACGATGCTGAATGTCGTTAAGGCTCAGTTTCGTGCCGTCTACCTGCAGAAATTTATCGTCAAGCAGAGCATGATCGCCAAACAGCAGGGCTTCGAGCGCGTCGGAAGGATAATGGGCTGCCAGTTTCTCAATCAGGGCTATCTGGTACAGGTTGAGCCAAAATGCCAGCTGCTCATTCCGATCCAGCTCGTTGAGCGACACCTGCTGCGGCATTTTTTCAATCCGTTGCCTGAGCGCGGTCAACAGCGCCCGGTCTTGTACGCCGCTCAGTGCAGCAAAATTCACGCGGTTCGCTTCCATGGCCTGCACGGAAGCCTCATCTTCCCCAGCCCCGGAAGCCTTTGCAGCGGCTTTACGCAGCTTACTTTCTTGCTCAACAACGACCTGAGCATAGAGTGCGTCCAGACCGGGGTAAGTTAAGGTAAGCCCGGATTGCTCATTATATTCAGCGAATCGGGCAAAAGGGGTTGTTGCGACGGAAACCTCGGACCCGGCACAAGCAGGCAAGGTAAACAGTAAACTTGAAAGTGCGCAGCAAAGGTTTAGTAAGACAGCTCTTTTTCCTGACATAACAAATCCTTAGTTTCCATGTCGAACTTTAAAACTAGCACCGGTAAGCAATTACCGCAAATTCAGTCTAGATTCATCAAGGCAAAAAAGCCTTGAGCGAAATCAAGACAACGCTCTTCGGCACCATCTTTCATGCCCAATGCGGGGAAAGCCTGACCACGTAATTGGGGGCCTTTACTCGTGCCGCAGCGCCTCAATGGGGTACAGCTGCGCGGCCCGGCGCGCCGGGAAATAACCGAATACGATGCCCACCAGCGCCGGGAATAAAAACGCCTCGAATACATCGAGGCGTTTTTTATCCGTTCGCTATGCCCTAAGGCGTTCAGCGGGGATCATGGCGCTTCAGCCAGCCACGCAGCAGGGCTTCGGTTTCAATCGGCCTGTCGCTGTAATAACCGTGGCGTGAGCCGGGGACCACCG
>JBNKEN010000226.1:0-5316 GCA_050288805.1 Pseudoalteromonas sp. | reverse complement strand
GGCCGGCGATGGGAAGATCACCCTCGGCTGGGCGGCCAACGCTGAGGCGGATCTTGGGGGATACCGCGTCTATCGCTCAACCGATGGCGCAACCTACAGCCAACTGGCAGAAGTAACCGCAACTGGCTATACAGATATGGGTTTGGTAAACGGCACAACTTACCAATACAAGGTAACGGCGCTCAATACAGGCGGCCAGGAATCGGCGGCTTCCAGCGTGGTCTCCGCCACGCCGTCGGCGGCACCTTCGGTTGCAACACCGTGGATCAACGAAATCCATTACGACAATGACGGCACCGACGTTCAGGAAGGCGTTGAGATCGCAGGCACTGCAGGAACGGATCTCAGCGGATGGCAACTGCTCGCCTATAACGGCAACGGCGGTACGGTATATGCCAGCGCCAATCTCAGCGGCGTAATCGCCGATCAGCAGGCGGGATTCGGTACCCGTTTCTTTGCCATCGGCGGCCTGCAAAACGGATCGCCCGACGGCCTGGCACTGGTAGATGCCGCAGGCACAGTGATCCAGTTTTTAAGTTATGAGGGCACGCTAACGGCGGTCGACGGAGCTGCAGCGGGTTTGACGTCAACGGATATCGGCGTCAGTGAAACCAGCACCGCAACGCCTGGCACCTCGCTGCAACTTGTCGGCAGCGGCTCAGGCTACAGCGATTTCACCTGGCAGAGCCAGAACCAGAGTTACGATATGGTGAACCCGGGGCAAAGCTTCACCGGTTCAGGCACCGGCACACAACCAGAGCCCGCCTACTTTGAAAACACCTCGGCAATGGCCATTCCCGATAGCGCGACGGTAACGTCAACCCTGAACGTGACGCGCAGCGGCAGCGCCGGCTCCGTTACCCTCACCGTTGATATCAGCCACAGCTATCGCGGCGATATCAGCCTGACGCTGGTGGCCCCCGACGGCAGCCAGACGACGGTAAAGCAAAAGGACAAGCAGGACTCAGTTGCGGATATCAAGGAAAGCTATGCAATTTCCTCGAGCGCTGTGGCCGCAGGTAGCTGGCAGTTGGTCATCACCGACAACTACCGCCAGGACAGCGGCACCTTGAACGCCTGGTCGCTGACCTTCAATTAATTGCCCGCTTACCCTAGGATAAAAAGGACGCCCCGTGCGTCCTTGTTTATTTCCCTTTTTGGGAAACTCCCTGTCACTCACCATAAGTTAATGGAAAATCACAAAACATTCGTTTTATAATAAGTTAATTACAAAATCTTTACCTTAGATTGATAATGTATGGCGTCATCCGGCAAGCAATCCTTAAATACTCAACTGACACAGCTTGAAAAAAAGAGCCGGCAACTGAGCATTATCAACCAGTTCTCCCTCTCCTTACTGCAATTGCAAAGCCTCGATGAGCTGCTGAAATACGTCTGTGGTGATGTCGTCAGCGAACTGGGTTTCGTAGACTGCGTGATTTACCTGTGCGATGAAGATGCGAAGGAATTGTATGAAGTCGCCGCCATGGGGGAAGACCCGAACCAACCGGATTACGCCATCGAGCGCAAGCGGATCCCGTTTCAAAACGGGATCACCGGGCACGTCGCGCGCCACGGCATACCCCTGCTGATAGACGACGTACTGCAGGACGAACGTTACCTGCCCGACGTCAGGCCTGCCCGCTCCGAGCTCTGCGTGCCGTTGATTTTCGACGACCAGGTATTGGGCGTGATCGACTGTGAACATCCCAACCCCGGCTATTTCAACGACGAGCATCTCGAAATACTCACCACGGTGGCGCACCTGCTAAGCGCCAAAATCAACCAGGTGCGCACCCTGGAAGACCTGAAAAAAACCGTCGACCAGCTGAACGAGGCACAGTCCCTCGAGCGCGGTCTGTTGCAGATTGCCAACCTCACCTATCTGAGCCGGGACCTCGACGAGCTCTACAGCGCGTTGCACCAGATCATCACCCAGTTGCTGACCGCCGACAACTTTTTTATCGGCCTCTACAACCGCCAAAAAGACACGCTGGAAATCGTCTATATTGCCGAATCCGGCGTCACCAACTATGCCCACAAAACCTTCACCGCCCAACAGCTGAAAAACACCGCTTCCCTGTACCTGATAAAACGCAACAGGCCGATGCTGTGTAACCGAGAGGAATTTCTCGGCCACATCAGTAAAGGGCACTTCCAGATGGTCGGCAAACAACCGGAATCCTGGCTCGGCGTGCCGTTCGCGGTGAACGAACATTACAGCGGCGTGATCGTGGTGCAAAGTTACGATGCCAGTTTTAACTACAGCGAACACGACCTGACACTGATGAGCTATATCAGCGGCCAGGTCAGTATGGCCATCGAACGTCAGCTCTCACGTCAGGCACTCGAACATAAGGCATTGCACGACGAGCTGACCGGTTTGCCGAACCGTTCGCTGCTGATTGACAGACTGAACCATGCCATTTCGCGCCTGCGACGACGCGACAACGGCCAGTTTCACGCCCTGTTTTACCTCGATTTCGACCGCTTCAAGTCGGTCAACGATTCCCTCGGGCATGAGGTCGGCGATCAGTTTCTCATCGCCATCAGCCGCAAAATCGGCGAAACCATACGCAAGTCAGACACCTTCGCCCGTCTCGGGGGTGACGAATTTGCCGTGTTGTTGGAAGATCTCAGCGACAAATCCCAGATCTACCAGGCTGTGGAACGCATTCATCAGGCGCTTCAGGAACCGCTCGATATCAGCGGTCACCTTTTACAGGGCTCAACCAGTATAGGCGTCGCCCTGGCCGAATCGCCCGATCAACAATCCTTTTCCCTGCTTCAGCAGGCGGATGCCGCCATGTACGAAGCCAAAGCAGGCGGGCGCAGCCGGGTGCAGTTTTTCAACAAACGCATGCAGCAGAAACTCAAGGGCCATGCCGATATCGAAACCGAACTGCAGCAAGGTATCAAGAACGGCGAATTCGAGCTTTACTACCAGCCGATTTTCGATATCCAAAGCGGTGTCGTCGTCAGTTTCGAGGCCCTGGTTCGCTGGCATCATCCGGTTAAGGGCCTGATTGCACCGAACAGTTTTATTCCCGTAGCCGAACAAACAGGCCAGATCATTGCCCTCGACCTTCACCTGCTTGAGGTTGCGGCAAAACAGCTGAAAAGTTGGCTGAAATCGGGTAAAAAAGGGATTTCGGTGACCGTGAACGTATCGTCGCGGCATTTCACCAGCCTGGATTTCGCCATTTACATCGACAAGCTCTACGATCGCTACGGCCTGCCGGACGGGGCGCTTTGCCTCGAGATCACCGAATCCGGCCTGATAGAAAACCTCGGTCTTGCCACCGATATCATCAACCGGCTTGCGCTGCGACGGGTCAAGCTCTGCCTCGACGACTTCGGCACGGGTTACTCGGCGCTCGGTTACCTGCACCAGTTGCCTATCCAGGTGCTGAAAATAGACAAGAGCTTTGTCGATAATCTCAGTGAAGAAGGCGACAACCCCTTGGTTGACGCCATCCTGACACTCGCCAAATCCCTCGAACTGGAAGTCGTTGCCGAAGGCATCGAACACCAGGCTCAGCTGAGAGTATTACAAAACACCCACTGCGACTTCGGCCAGGGCTACCTCAAGGCAAAACCCATGCCGGCCGACGACGCCGTGATGTTGTTCCGCCAGGCGCTCTAAACGCCCGCCAATTCCTCTCGCAGTTCCTTCGCTGCCGTCACCATGTTGGCAAGGGCCGCCCGGGTTTCCACCCAACCGCGGGTTTTCAGGCCGCAATCCGGATTGACCCATAGCCGCTCGAGCGGAATTTTCTCAGCGGCGCTTAGCAGCAGCTGTTTCATGCTTTCGATATCCGGCACGTTGGGGCTGTGAATGTCATACACCCCGGGGCCGATCTCATTGGGGTAGGAAAAACCGCTGAAGGCATCGAGCAGCGCCAGGTTCGAGCGCGACGTTTCCAGGGTGATCACATCCGCATCCATGGCGGCGATGGCGCCGATGATGTCGTTAAAGTCCGCATAACACATATGGGTGTGGATCTGGGTTTCATCCCGCACGCCACAAGACGCCAGGCGAAACGCCCTCGCCGCCCAATCAAGATAGGCCTGCCAGCGGCTTTGCTTCAGCGGCATACCCTCACGAAACGCCGGTTCGTCTATCTGAATGATGGCGATGCCCGCCCGCTCCAGATCGGCCACCTCATCGCGCAGCGCCAATGCTATTTGCGTCGCAATTATCTCCTTATCCAGGTCTTCCCTTATGAATGACCAGAACAGGATAGTAAGCGGCCCGCTCAGCATGCCCTTCATTTTTTTGCCGGTCAGCGAGGCCGCATAGCGGCTCCATTCCACCGTCATGGGATGCAGCCTAGATACGTCGCCCCAGATAAGCGGCGGTTTGACGCAACGCGAACCATAGCTCTGCACCCAGCCATGAGCGGTAGATGCAATGCCCTCCAGCAGTTCGCCGAAATATTCCACCATGTCGTTTCGCTCGGCTTCTCCGTGCACCAGGACGTCAAGACCCAGCGTCTCCTGCTCGGCCACAGCACGGGCAATTTCCTTGTGCATCAGGGCCACGTAATCATCACGTTGAAGTTCGCCGGACTTATAGCCGTTGCGAGCCCGGCGAATGTCGGCCGTCTGCGGAAACGACCCTATGGTGGTGGTGGGCAACACCGGCAGCTTAAGCGACGTGCGCTGCAGTGCGATGCGGGTATTAAACTCGCTGCCGCGTTTGCTATCACCTTCGGTCAACCCGTCGATACGGCGTGCAACGGCCGGATCATTCACCTTAGTGCACGTCGCCCGCCGGATTACCGGCTTGCTGTATTCCTCTATTTTATCCGTTTGCCCGCTTGCAATCGCCTGTTTTAACAGAGCAAGTTCATTGCCCTTTTGCTTTGCAAACGCAAGCCAGGATTTAAGTTCTCCATCGAGATCCTCTTCCAGATCGAGATCGACCGGCACATGCAACAGCGAGCATGAGGGGGCAAGCCAAAGCTTTTCACCGCGCCGCGCGGCGAGCTCTTTTATATTGCCGTAGACAGAAACCAGATCGGCACGCCAGATATTGCGGCCGTTGACGACCCCGAGCGACAACACCTTGTCATCGGAAATGCCGGCTGCGATATCGGCAACAGCATCCGGCGCCGAAACCAGATCGATATGGACACCTTGCACAGGCAAATCGTCGATTTGTTTCAGGTATCCGGCCACGGAATCGAAATAGGTCGCGAGCAACAGACGCACTCCGCGCCCCGCCAAGGCACTATAGCTGGTGTGTAATGCCGCGAGATAGTCAGGCTCAAGCTCAAGCGCCAATATCGGCTCGTCAATTTGCACCCAATC
>JBNKEN010000225.1:0-2093 GCA_050288805.1 Pseudoalteromonas sp. | reverse complement strand
TTTTCTACAACCAGGCACGCATGTCTGCCAAGGGCATACCGCAGGTTGCCGTGGTAATGGGCCTGTGTACCGCAGGCGGTGCGTATGTGCCTGCGATGGCCGACGAAAGCATCATAGTCAAAGAACAAGGCACCATCTTTTTGGCCGGTCCTCCGCTCGTTAAAGCGGCCACCGGCGAAGAAGTGAGCGCCGAGGAACTCGGCGGCGCCGATGTGCATTGTAAAACATCCGGTGTAGCCGACCATTACGCGGAAAACGACCAACATGCGCTGTCGATTGCCCGCCAGTGTATCGAGCGCCTTAACTACAACCGCCCGCTGGCGCCGCTTTTGGACGACATCAAACCGCCCCGCTACGATATCAACGAAATTTACGGCATCGTCGGCACCGATCTGAAGAAACCGTTCGAGGTGCGCGAGGTGATTGCCCGTATCGTCGACGATTCGTCGTTCGATGAATTCAAGCGTTACTTCGGTGAAACCCTGGTTACCGGCTTTGCCAGCATCTATGGTCACCCGGTCGGTATCGTCGCCAACAACGGCATTCTCTTTTCGGAATCCGCACAAAAAGGCGCGCACTTTATCCAGCTTTGCGCCCAGCGCAATATCCCGCTGGTCTTCCTGCAGAACATCACGGGCTTTATGGTGGGTAAAAAATACGAAGCCGAAGGCATCGCCAAGCACGGCGCCAAAATGGTGACCGCGGTGTCCTGTGCCGATGTGCCTAAATTCACCATTCTTATCGGCGGTTCATACGGCGCCGGTAACTACGGCATGTGCGGACGCGCGTTTGAGCCTACCATGATGTGGATGTGGCCGAATGCCCGCATCTCGGTGATGGGTGGCGAACAGGCCGCCGGCGTATTGACCCAGGTCCGTCAGGACGGTCTGGCCCGTAAAGGCGATAGCATGAGCGAAGAGCAAGTCGCCGAGTTCAAGCGCCCGATTATTGACCAGTACGAGACCCAGGGTCATCCCTACTACGCCAGTGCGCGACTGTGGGACGACGGCATTATCGATCCGGCCGATACCCGTAAGGTACTGGGCCTGGCTCTGGCCGCCGCGAAAAACGCGCCTGAGCGCGATTCCAAGTTCGGCGTATTCCGCATGTAATGCGGCGAGGATGTAACTAATGTCAGTGACACTTACCATCACCAAATCCAACGTCGCCGTACTGTGCCTGGATCGCCAGGAAAAACACAATGCCTTTGACGATGTCACCATCGGCGAGCTTATTCGCTGTATCGAGCACGCCAACACCCTGGACATTCGTGCCCTGGTGCTGAAAACCGAAGGAAAACACTTTTCCGCCGGCGCCGACCTCGGCTGGATGAAATCCATGGCGGGCAACAACTACGACGAAAACGTCGCCGATTCCGAGCAGCTTGCCAAGCTGATGCGCGTGTTGGCGCAAAGCCCGGTGCCGACGCTTTGTCAGGTGCAAGGCGCTGCATTCGGCGGAGCCCTTGGCCTGATTGCCTGTTGCGATATCGCGGTCTGTGAACCGGGTGCGCGTTTTTGTTTGAGCGAAGTTAAACTCGGCCTTATCCCGGCCGTGATCAGCCCCTATGTGATCCGCGCCATCGGCGAGCGTGCGGCACGTCGCTATTTCGTCACCGCCGAAGTGTTCGGTGCGGAGCAGGCCAAACAGCTTGGCCTCATTCACGAGATCAGCGAAACACCGAGTAAAACGCTCGACGGCCTGCTTGAGGCCATCGTCAATAACGGTCCGCGCGCCGTGCGCGCCGCGAAAAACCTGATAGAGGACGTCGCAGGTAAAGAAATCGATGCCGAGTTGATTGCCTTGACCGCCCGCCGCATCGCAGAGATACGCGTATCCGAGGAAGGTCAGGAGGGCCTCGGCGCCTTTTTCGACAAGCGCTCACCCAACTGGCAACAGGGATAACACACCATGTTGAAAAAAGTATTAATCGCAAACCGCGGCGAAATCGCCTGCCGCGTAATAAAAACCGCCAAACGCATGGGGCTTAAAACCGTCGCCGTCTATTCCGATGCCGACAAACAGGCCATGCATGTCAACATGGCGGACGAGGCATACCATATCGGCGCTGCGCCGAGCCGCGAATCCTATTT
>JBNKEN010000224.1:0-7626 GCA_050288805.1 Pseudoalteromonas sp. | reverse complement strand
GAATACGTATGTAGGCTATTGCAGCTTAAGCCTGCCGCTGAATAGACTAAACTGTGCGTTGATTCAGATACAAGGCCTTCTTTTTAGAGGGCTTTGTGCCGCCGGAGGGGATGCCAGTGTTTGTCCGTTGTACGTTTCTTTATTTGTTTTTGTTGCTGGTCGGTGGCGCCGTTGAAAGCGCACGGGCGGCTACGCCCGAACGGGTAGAGATAAGGCCCGATGCGTCGGCACACTGGCTGGATACCGGGTTGCTGGTTTGGCGTGAAGACCCCAGGCAATTTGCTAACGTGCGTCTTTACCACGGAACGGTTAAGCGCGATCCCGAAGCATTTTTGCAGTCTGACGCCGACAGTGTATTGCTGACATCCGGCACGGCAACAGCACCGTTACTCAGTAAGGTTCCCCACCTGGCCGGCTGGCCTGCATTTCGCGTTCCTCTTGTCGCCGAAGACGTCAAAAAATGGCTTAAGGGGCCCTTGCTGGTCGTCGGTTTCGATAAGACAGGTACGCCACTCAAGGCAAGTCATGTGCAAACGCCCCATGTACTCGATGCGCTGTATACGTCGGGTAATGCCGATGCCAATGAGGCGCAGTTAGGCCCGGTTTACAACGACGAGGGAATAGACATCGGCCTGTGGGCCCCGACCGCACAAAACGTTGCGTTATCGTTATATCGCAGCGATAAATCACTGCGGCAGAAGCTTCCCATGCAGCTCGATAGTAAAACCGGGATCTGGCATGCGCGCCTCGGGCGGCGATACGACCGGGCCTATTACCGTTTCGCGATGACCCTGTATCACCCCGAGGCAAAAAAGGTGGTGAACTATGAAGTGACGGATCCTTACTCCCTCAGTGTGTCGAGCAACGGGCGTTTCAGCCAGTTGCTCGATCCCAACGATCCCGCGCTGATGCCCAAGGGTTGGCAAAATCATTCGGTGCCAGAAATCACGGCGCCCGAGCAGGCGGTGTTTGTCGAGGCGCATCTGCGTGATTTCAGCGTGCGCGACGCCACCGTTTCGCCCGCCAACCGGGGTAAATACCAGGCGCTTACCGAGAAGAACAGCGCACCGGTTCGCTACCTTAAGGCGCTGGCTCAGGCGGGGGTCACCCATCTTCACTTTTTACCGTTAAACGACATGGGCACCCTGGAAGAAGACGGAAGTCAATGGCTCGGGCTCGACGACCCGATGGCCCAACTCTGTGCTAAGTATCCGGCCGCAGCGGTGTTTTGTAGCGGCGAAAATAGCAGCAAGCGCATCGGCGAGGTGCTGGCGAGTTTTCCTCCCGAAAGTAACAAGGCCCAGGCACTTAACGACGTGCTGCGCCCGCTCGACGGATTCAACTGGGGCTACGACCCCCAGCATTTCACCGCCCCCGAAGGCAGTTATGCCAGCGAACCCGACGGCCCGAGCGCGTTGCTGGAAATGCGCGCCATGGTGCTGGGCGCTCACAACGCGGGACTCAGGACCATACTGGACGTAGTCTACAATCACACCACGGCGGCGGGCCTTGGCGACAAGTCCGTGCTCGACAAAATCGTGCCCGGCTACTACCACAGGTTGAATGAAATCACGGGTGCGCTGGAAACCTCCACCTGCTGCGCCAATACGGCCAGCGAGCACCGTATGATGGCGAAGCTGGTGATCGATTCGCTGGTGTCGCTGGCCCGAATCTATAAATACGACGGCTTTCGCTTCGATCTGATGGAACATATGCCCAAAGATCTGATCCTGGCTGCGCGCGATGCGGTCAGGGCCGTCGACCCCCATACCTATTTTTACGGCGAGGGCTGGAACTTCGGTGAAGTCACCGATAATCGACTGTTTCAACAGGCAAAACAATGGGATATGGCGGGCAGCGAAGTGGCCACCTTTAACGACAGGTTACGCGATGCGGTGCGAAGCGGCGCCCTGTTTGCCGACGTGCAGGGAGACGCCGAGCGGGCCGAAATGGACCTCATCCGCCTCGGCCTGGCGGGCACCCTGCGGGATTATCGCCTCGAGGATTTTCACGGTGCGCAGAAGAAAGGCGCCGCAATCGCCTGGCGCGGGCAACGGGCGGGCTATGCGCTGGACCCGGCCGACGTGGTGAATTACGTGTCAAAACACGACAACGAAACCCTGTGGGACAGTTTGCAGTACGCCCATCCGCCCGGTCGCAGCATCGATGACAGGGTGCGGGCGCACAATATCGCCGCAGCCATCCCACTGATGAGTCAGGGAATGCCTTTTTTCCAGTTCGGCGTCGATTTGCTGCGTTCCAAGTCGATGGACCGCAACAGCTATGACTCCGGCGACTGGTTCAATTTTGTCGATTTTTCCATGCAGAGCAACAACTGGAACGTCGGCCTGCCGCCGCGTCAGGAAAACCAGGCGAAGTATTCGGCCATAAAAGCGCTTGCCGCCAATCCCAACGCACGGGCAACCCCGAAGGATATCCGTTTCGCCCGGGACGTGTTTCGCGAATTTTTGCAGATCCGAGCATCCAGCCCCTTGTTCTCGCTGCAAAGCGCCGGCGAGATCATCAGACGCCTGCGGTTTCATAACACGGGCCGGCAGCAAACACCGAACCTGATCGTCATGAGCCTGGACGACGGCCAAAAGGAGCGGGCGCTTGATCCCCGTTACCGCAGTCTGGTGGTGGTGATTAACGGCGCAGCCAAGGCGCAGCGCATCGAACTTGCGGGGTTTGAAGGGTATCGGCTTCATCCCGTGCTGCGCGAAAGCGTCGATCCGCGGCAGCGGCAAAGTTCGTTTGCCGACGTGAACGGAAAAGGCGTTTTCAGCGTCGCGGCCATGACACTCGGCGTATTCGTTAAAGAAAGGTAAGCCACGGCGTTTTACATTTGCGCTGCGCCGAGAACCTGTTATGTTGAAATTCAGGGATTCGAACATTCGGAGTTTTCATGGCTATCGCGTTTGCCTACCTCGGCCTGTCGCTGCTGTTTTTTCTAATGGGCTTTCGGGTCGGAGCGCTCTACTTTGCGCTGTTTTTTTATTGGGTTGCGCTCTCCTTTGCGCTGGTTGGCCTGGCCTATCTGGTGCGAAGGCCCGGCGTTTTTCGCAAGCGACGCAACGGGAAAATTCCCCTTTACCTGCGCTGGGCCTTCGTTCCTTACCTGTTGATGACTGAGCTCTATAACGGCTGGGCGCGTCATCGCGATCCCTTGCCGTCGATACAGCAAATCGACGAGCAACTGTACCTCGCCTGCCGTTTGTTTCCCTCGGACATAGAAACCCTGAAACACCTGCATATCGATGCGGTGCTGGATGTTACCGGTGAATTCGACGGGTTAGACTGGTCGCTGGTGGGGGCCCGCCTGGCGTACCGCAATATTCCCGTACTGGCTCACACCCGGCCGAGCGAGCGCCAGCTGAAAAAGGCGATTCGCTGGTTACGCGGCCAGCTAGAGAAGGGAAATCGGGTCGTGGTGCACTGTGCCTTGGGACGCAGTCGCAGCGTGCTGGTGCTCGCTGCCTATCTTTTGAGCCGTGATGAGAAGACAT
This sequence comes from Pseudoalteromonas sp., assembly GCA_050288805.1. Taxonomy (GTDB): domain Bacteria; phylum Pseudomonadota; class Gammaproteobacteria; order Enterobacterales; family Alteromonadaceae; genus Pseudoalteromonas. The sequence continues at coordinate 4,120 of JBNKEN010000224.1, read as the reverse complement.
CGCTCGACGCTCTTCTCAATCAGATCACCCATTCCAGACCGATTGAGCTTATCAGCGAGACGGATCGCGCCCAACTGGAATCCTGGCAGCTATCGGGATGGCTTAGCGACATCGCCGAGGAGGAGATCAGCGTTTCTTGATTTGTGGCCAGCTGAAGCTCTTGGCCGGGGCGTTCAGGGTGCCCAGGTACAGCTGCTCGACCTTTTCCCTTGCCCAGGGCGTTTTGCGCAAAAACTTGAGGCTGGATTTGATACTGGGGTCGTGGGTAAAACAACGTATATCAACCTGGCGGCCCATTTCTTCCCAGCCGAGCTTGTCGACCAGCTCGTTAAGCAGTTTTTCCAACGTGATGCCGTGCAGCGGGTTGTTCGCTTGGGTGTTCATAACATACTCGATAGCTTGCAATGGCCGCATTATACGCCGTCCGGCGTCAACTAGCGAACCTGAATGGTTTTTTCTTCAGGTGGGTAGGCCGGGCGACCGTCTTCCCCGAGCGGCAGCCATACCAGTGCCGATTCCGGTTGGTATTTGTATTTCGGCGCGCAGACGCGCGCCTGCTGGCGCATTTCGATGATGGCCCCTTCACTGTATTGGGCGCCCCCGAACCAGCACACTCGGGTTATTTCCACGTCGCTGAAAACGAGTGGTTTGTCGCCCTTGGCGCTCGCCGCCAGCGAAAATAAGACCCCACTAAAAAAAACCATATATTTTATCATCTTGGTCACGGCAAATTTCCTTTCTTCGACTAGCATTAGTTATGACATTATAACGATAAACAAAAATAGGGTAGTGATATGCAATTTGACAATACCATGATCGACGAACTGAACCTGTTGGCCAAATTTCCCCGTTCAAGCGTGATGCAAGGCATCAAGGTACACAGCGATGCTGATGTGACTGTGCAGGATGCCGCCCGGCGCCTGTATGCCAAGGGCATTATCGACAGCCCCGACGGCGGTTACCTGACGGACCTCGGACTCGACCTTATCAACCACCTGGATACCCTGCATTCGGCGCTGAAAAACGCCTGATATATTTTCCCTTCCTTGAACCGGGTGATATGCCTTGCAACTGCGGGCATATCATCCCTAATCCTTGGTTTTCATGTTCCTGCTCATTCAGCCATGCGGGTCGCAACAAGGCGAGTCGCAACGTACATGGCCGTCTTGAAACTCCGAACGTTCTATTGTTATTAGAATTGGATTATAATTCTATTATCATATGAAAACGTGAGGTGATCAGAAGTGGAAAACAAGACAGCACGTTTTACCGTACTGCTGGATCCGCGAAAAAAACAGGCCTTTGAAAGGCTGTGTGCTTCCCAGGATTTAACCCCGTCCCAGGTCGCCAGGCAGTTAATTCGCGAATATCTGGAAAGGCACGGCGTCGGTTATCTTGACGAAGAGGCGAATACGGTAAACAACCCCCAGGTTAAGCTCTAAGCTCCTTCAATAACGCCACTCAAGGCCCGTGTCAGTCGGGCTTATTTTTTACCGGATCGCTGACCGCCACCTGCTGCACGGGCAGTGCGCCTTCGGTGTCTGAGCCGTGGCTTTTCAGTTGCTCGAGTGCATCGTCGAAACTGAGAAAGTTATTGTGTTCACCTATCAGTTCGATGATCCCCGCTTTTTTCAGCTTGCTTGCGACCCGGGTATTGGCGCCGGAGAGCATCACGTTGACCCCGCGTTTTTGCAGATCCCTGATGACTTCTTCCAGTGTTTGCAGCCCGGTGATATCGATAAAAGGCACCCATTTGAGGCGAATGATCAGATGCGCCGGATCGGTATGGGTGCCGGCCAGGGCCCGTTCGAAATTTTCAACCGCGCCGAAGAAAAAGGGCCCCTCGACGGCGAACACCAGCACACCCGGAGGCAGCTTTAAAAATCCCTTGTGGGCAAACTCCTGTGTCAGTTCCTGCTCCGATGCCAGCCGCACCTCCACACTGGTGGCCATTCTGCGCAGAAAATGCAAGGTGGCCAGAATAACGCCGATATTGACCGCGACAACGAGATCCGCAAACACGGTCAGCACAAAGGTGATCAACAAGATGGCCACGTCTGCCCGGGGAGCCCGACGCACCATTTTAACGAAATGCCTGGCCTCGCTCATATTCCAGGCCACCACAAAAAGTATGGCCGCCAGGGTTGCAAGCGGAATATGCACGGCGAGCGGCGCCAATAAAAGCAGAATCACAATAAGGGTCAGCGAGTGAACGATGCCCGCCAGAGGCCCGGTGCCGCCGTTGCGGATATTGGTGGCGGTACGGGCAATCGCCCCGGTCGCTGCAAATCCGCCGAACAGCGGCGCAATGATGTTGGCCAACCCCTGACCCACCAACTCCTGATTGGAATCATGCCGCGTGCCGGCCATGCCGTCGGCGACGACCGCAGAGAGCAGGGATTCTATGGCGCCCAGCATGGCGATGGTAAAGGCCGGGCCGATTAATTCGATGACCTTGCCCCAGGTAACGGAGGGCAGGGCGAAGTCCGGCAATCCCTGGGGAATTCCTCCGAAGGCCGTCCCTATCGTTTGTATGCCGTCAAACTGGTAGGTGACCTGAAGCAGGGTGGTGACAATCAATGCGGTCAAGGGACCGGGAACCCGCTTTAGGCCCGGTACGCGGGGACTGTAAATGACCAAGATGATGGCAAGCAGGGCCAGCAGGGTGGTTGTGAGGTGAAATTGGGGAAAGGCCTGAAGCAAGTGAAGCAGCTTAGTGTGGAAGTGCTCACCGGCGACATCCGGCAATCCAAAAAAGTATTTCCATTGGCCCACCCAGATGATAACCCCGATGCCGGCGGTAAAGCCGACAATGACGGGATCCGGGATAAACTTGATGACGCCCCCCATTTTGGCGAAGCCAAGCAGGAGTAAGATCACCCCGGCCATCAGGCTGGCTATCTGCAATCCTTCGATACCGTAGCTTGCGGTGATCCCCGATAAGACGACGATAAACGCGCCGGTAGGGCCTGCTATCTGTAGCCGGGAACCGCCGAAAACAGAAACAAACAATCCGGCTACAATCGCCGTATAGAGGCCTTGTTCGGGTTTTGCCCCCGAAGCGATCGCAAACGCCATGGCAAGCGGCAGTGCGACAACGCCGACAATGATCCCCGCGATGATGTTGTTCAGCCAATGTTTGGGCCGAAGCTGTCCGGCCTTTTTTGCTTCCCAAATTGCTAACATGATGATGTCCATGCCAGATGGATTATGATAATCACATTATAATGTGATTATCATAATACGACAACAGGTCGCACCAGTGTGGTCGCCGTGGCTTTTGTTCTAAGTAATCACGCTCGTTTGTGGCGTTCCCCTTCCTTCTGCTCCCGCAACGAATTGACAACAGGCTTGTAATCTATTGTTAAAATTAGATAATGTTCTTGTACCTGAATTGTTTTATGGTATTGACGCCTTGCGGAGGTGAAACATTATTTTACGCCTTATTTAAGCTTGCATGGGTTACCGAAACCAAGATTCCCGAACCTGAAAAAGTAAGGTGAAGCAGGAGTGATAGATGAATATTAACGTTGTTGTGGCCGATTTCAGCGATGAAAAGCATAAAAAAGAAATCCCCATGTTGCTTGATCACTATGCCCGCGATCCCATGGGCGGCGGAAATCCGCTAACCGATACGGTAAAGGAAAACCTGGCAGACGCGCTTGCAAAGCTGCCTCATGCGTTTTCAATTATCGCCTATGTGGACGGCGTGCCTGCGGGTTTGGTTAATTGCTTTGAAGGCTTCTCTACCTTCGCATGTCGCCCGCTGATTAACATTCACGATGTTGTCGTGCTTAAAGAATTCAGGGGCAAAGGCATCAGCCGAATGATGCTGGAAAAAGTGGAGAGCATTGCAAAAGCCAAAAACTGCTGCAAAATCACCCTAGAAGTACTCAGCAATAACGAGACCGCCAAATCGGCGTACAGGAATTTTGGCTTTGCCGGCTATGAGTTAGACCCGACCGCGGGTTCTGCATTATTCTGGCAAAAGTCATTGCAAGGTGCTTAACGAACCGGTCTATTTCGTATTTTCCGCATATTTGAATTGTCAGATAGGAGCTTGCAGGGCAAATAACAAGGGTCTGTGATTACTTTTTGTTTATGTTGACTGTTTTGGCGG
>JBNKEN010000223.1:0-9009 GCA_050288805.1 Pseudoalteromonas sp. | reverse complement strand
AAAAAAAAAAACACGCCCCTGGTACCTGATCGACGATCCGGTAGACGTGGTGGGCAATATAGGTTCTGAAGATGAACGTTCCTCCCGTTCGACCATTTCGGTGGAGCTGACCATAGGCGAAACCGAGGTCCCCGAGACGTTGCAGAAATTTATCAATACGGTGTCGGATTTCGGCACCATCACGACCAAAGAAACCCCGAAAAACTCCTGACCCCAATAGGCTGTCGGGGCGGCTAACCCAAAGGATGACACTATGGCCAACGAACAAAATACGCAAATATCGGTGCTGAGCGATCTGCCGCTGTCGCGCCTGATTTCAGAGCCCCTGATCGGCGCCGCCAAGGCGCAGCAAATGCTGTCGCAAAACAGCATCGATTACATCAACCAGCTGTCGCAAGACAAGGAAAAGGTAGAGATCAACGTCGATGTCGATCAGGGCAACGGCCAGGTCACGACCCAGACCGTCAGCATGTCGAAACTGCTGGCGTCGGATCTCAGCACCCTGGGGATCACTAAGGTGACCAACGAATTTACCTTTGAGATATCCACCATTCAGACCCAGAGTTCGAGTTCGCAGGGCGAACTGAAGGGTAGCGCCAGCGCCGGTGCCTTTATCAGCAAATTCGTCGATATCAGCGTCAACGGCAGCCTCAATCAGCAGAAATCGAGCAAGACCACCAATTCTCAGCGCGGCACCCTGAACGTGCAGGTGGAAGCGGAACGCATTCCAGCGCCGGTGGGGGTTCAGTTGATCATCGACGCGGCGTTAAAGGGCGCGTTTATTCGCAACCAGGGCGCACCAGCCCCGGCAGTCCCGCCCGCACCGGCCGCCGATGACAGCGAGTGACGCGAAAAACCCGGCAGCAAATGCCGGAGACTTGAACGAAAAGTCCTTGCAGTTGCTGCGTCCGGTACTGACGCAGCTGCTGTTGAATATAGAGTATCGCCACTGTCAGGTGGCATCGCTCGGTGCACCGTTTTGCGGCGCCAACGGAATACGACTGGAACTGCAGCTGAAAACCCGCCACCCGCTTTATGCCCGCATGCTGCGCGTTTTCGGTATCGATACAACCGTGGTGCGCTGGCCAGCCAAGCGCATGCTGTTTCCCCGCTATTTTCCGCTGACCGTCACCCTGAATCGCTCCCGTACCGGTTGGTCGGCACAAGGGCGGGGCGCAATCAACGGACTTCCGCTGCAATTTAGCGACGAATTTAACTGGCAATAGCCAAGGTTTTACCCCTCGCCCGGCTCTTTCAGCTCATCCGAACGCATACTTTTTCACTACTAAATTCATTAGGATATGCTAATATAGCCAAAATCTGCACAACCATTCCGGCATTACGATGAAACCGAACAGTATCTTGCGCCAGTTGTTTTTCAGCTTTATCGCCTTCGGGCTTATCATGGGACTGGTATTTCCCCTCTTCGCCCAGATGTTCGTGCATTGGAAGGAGGGTATGTTTATCTGGTTTGCCGTTTCCTGCCTTGTCGCCGGCCTCGTTATCGGCCTGCTGAACTACAGCATTATGAAAAAGGTACTGCTCAGCAAACTGCATGTGCTGGCCGATTCGTCCACCGAGATAGGCAAGAAAAACCTCACCCACAGGGTTGAGTTACACAGCAATGATTTTCTAGGGGACATCGCGGGCAGCTTTAACGAGATGACCGAATCGTTGTCGGACTCCATCAAACAGGTCGGCAGCCTGTCACGGCAGGTTTCCAGCACCTCCGCCGAACTGCTCGATGAATCCAAGCGCGCATTTCAGCTGGTTGAAAGGCAGCACCATGATATAGGCCGCCTGATCCAGGCCAGCGAGGCGGTCAACGCCGCATCGCAATGCATCGTCAGCCAGGCCGGCCAGGCCGCCGATATCGGCTCGCAGACCCGTGAAATGTCACGCAGCAGCCTCGACGATTTCAGCGGCAGCCGCGAACAGATCCGCGAACTCGGCGACAATATAGAGTCGGCCAGAACGATCATCAGCAAACTCGACAGCGACTGCAGCGCCATCGGCAGCATGCTCGATGTGATCAAAAGCATCGCCGAACAAACCAATTTGTTGGCGCTCAATGCCGCCATCGAGGCCGCACGTGCCGGTGAGGCCGGGCGGGGCTTTGCGGTGGTCGCCGACGAGGTGCGCACGCTGGCCACCCGCACTCAGCAATCCACCGCCGAAATCGAACGCATCATCGCTCAGTTGCAGGCTTCCTCCGGCGAGGCGGTGTCGATCACGGAAAAAACCCGTCAGCTCAGCAGCAACGCGCAAGACAAAACACAGCAGGCGGCGTCTTCGATGGAGCAGGTACAAACCGCCATCGGCGAAATCGTCGAGCTGATCGCCGAAATAAGCCACAGCCTGAGCACCCAGCACAACGACATCGAAGAGATCAACACAGCGGTGAGCGGGGTGCGCGATCAGGCCAGCTTGCTGTATAAATCGAGCCAGAACAACGAATCGTCGAGCCACGCCCTGAGCGGTATGGCCGCCGATATGACCGCCATGGTCTCGAGCTTTACCGTCGGCAAATAGCTACTTTTTCATCATCACGGCGTTGAACAAACGCTTGGACACATGCGGGCGTTTGCCAAGCAGCCGCTCTGCCCGGACCTCGTCGAACCCGTCGCTGCAATCGAGGTGAGCCCTGCCCGCGAGCGTCAGACCGAGATGACTGAAGGTATCGGTAAAGCTGCCGACAAAGGCTCGCGGCGCCTTTTCCCCCGCCGAGGTGGAATAGAGAGATACCCGTTTTTCCCTTAACCGGCGCAGCCTTTCGCGCAGCGCTTCGTTATCCATGTACTCGGTAATGCGATCGAAAAACGCCTTCATGGTGGAGGTCATCGCCGACCAGTATACCGGCGATGCGAACACCAGATGCTCGTAACCGAGAGCCCGTTCAAGCAAGGGCCGAAAATCGTCATGCTTGTGTTTATGTTCGTAGCTGTAGGGATGGATCTCGTACTCGTCGAGATAGAGGGTATCGGCGGCCAGCTGACGGCGGAGCGTCTTGACTAAACGGCCGGTGTTGCCGTCTTTGGCGGCACTTGAATAAATGATCAGGGTTGATTGCATTTTTCGCGTTCCTTTTTTATCGTTGACGGCAAGGCTAATTCCTCAAGTCAACTTGAGGTCAAGCGGTAAAAAGGAAAAATAAGATGACGGAAGCAAATCTCAGCGTCGGTTATATCGCCAAACGCAGCGGGGTCAAGGTCTCTACCCTGCACTTTTACGAAACCAAGGGGCTGATCCGCAGTTGGCGCAACCAGGGCAACCAAAGGCGCTACAAACGCGACGTACTGCGCAGAATCGCGGTGATCAAGGCGGCGCAGAAAATGGGCATCGGCCTCGACGACATTCGCCGGACGTTAAGCACCTTGCCGGAGGAACGCACGCCGACAAAAAAGGACTGGAGCGAACTTTCACGCCGCTGGCAACGCCAGTTGGACGAGCGTATCGCCTACATGCAACGACTGAGGGAGCTGGTAGACGGCTGCATCGGCTGCGGCTGTCTGTCGATGGAAAATTGCCCCATTTATAACCCCCAAGACGCACTGGCCGAAAAACACAACGGTGCGGTTATTCTGGATCACCCTGAGCTGGACACACCGAGCGAATAAGCGCCTCGCATTCTGCCTGGTTGATAAATCGCGGCACCGGGTAATCCGGATGGGCCTCGGCCAATGCGGCGCGGGCCAGGGCGGGTATATCCTCAGCCTTAAGATCCGCAAGAACACCCGGGACCCCGGTTTCGCTGAGCAGGGCATTCACCCGCTCACGCACGGTGCGGGCCTTGTCGGCATCGGAGTCGGAAACCCGCGCCAGTCTGCAATAATCGCAAATTTGCGCCAGCTTCTTATCTATCTGCCAGCCGTACCAGTTGAGCACCGGCATCAGCATCACTGCATTGGCCAGCCCATGGGGCGTGCCGTAACGGGCGCCGAACTGGTGTGCGATGGCATGCACATACCCCACCGAGGTGCGGGTAAAGGCCTGCCCGGCCTGAAACGAGGCCTTTAACATGGCGGCGCGCGCTTCCATGTCGTCACCGTCGCGGCAGGCCCGCGGTAAATAGGTAAAAATAGCATCGATGGCAGCAAGCGCCCGGCCGTCGCTAAAGGGCAAGCCGTTGATGCCAATGTAGGCCTCGATGGCGTGGGTCAGGGCGTCAATGCCCGTGGTGGCGGTAAAAAACGGTGGCAGCGAGCGCGTCAGTTCGGGCATCAGCACCGCATATTTCGGCACCAGGCAAAGATCCGTCACCGCGTATTTGACGTGAGTCTTGTCATCGGTGATCACCGCCGCCACCGTGGTTTCCGAACCGGTTCCGGCGGTAGTCGGAATGGCCGAAAGCGACGGCAGGCGACGCAGCACCTTGAACAGCCCCTTGAGATCCGCCACGGTTTTGTTCGGACGGACGGCTCTCCCCCCGACCAGCTTGGCACAATCGATCACCGAACCGCCGCCAATCGCCACCAGTCCCTCGGCGCCGCTTTCCTGATACAGCGCCAGTGCCCGCTCTACGTTTTCCACCGTGGGATTGGGCTGCACCCCGTCGAAAATTGAAACCGCGATACCCGCCTCCTTAAGCCGCGAAGCGATCTGCTCGGCGATCCCCAAGCGCGCCATGGTGGGATCGGTCACCAGCAACACCCGTTCAAGACCCTGTCGCCTGAGTTCGGCAAGCCATACCTCGACTGCGTTGTCACCCTCAAACAGCCGGGGATCCGGAATTCTGACCAGCAACACAATCAGCTTAAGCAGCAGGTGATAACAGCGGAATAACAGTTTCATGGTGGGAGCCGTACCCGGATATTTCTCCCACAATAAAAAACTCATTCATTTTAATCAATTTGTTATCGTGGTTTTTTGCCTTGTCACGGCAATGCTGGACAGCGACCTGCAGATATTCAATACTGTTTAAACACGCTGTTATCCAGGTTGATCCCCTAAACCATGTTCGCAAAATTGCTGTCCCGCCTGCTCCCTTCCGTTATCGAAGGAAAGATCGAAGCTAATTACGAGTATTTTGAGTCGACCCGCGACGCCCCGCCCGGAGCACCCGTAGCCGATCTCAGCGCAGTCGGCGGCAACCAAACCGCCATGGCACATCGCCCTGCCGCGCCGTTGAGCGATTTGCAGGAAAACTTTTATGCTTATCTGTTCGGTTCGAGCGCTCATGACGAGCCGGAGGATCCCCTCGGCAACTACATCGCCCGCCACGTTCAGGTGATTTTACGGTCACCCGGCGAGTTGCTGGCCCATTTGCCGGTGATGCCCAAGTCGCTCTGCGTGGTCATGGAACAGATCAATAACCCGGATTTCGATGTCACCGCCCTGATGAAGGTGATAGAACAGGAGCCTGCGCTTGCGGCCGATCTGGTGAAGTTGGCCAACAGCGCCCGCTATCGCCGTGGCGAACGCGAAATCTGTGACCTTAAAAACGCCTTTATGGTGATGGGCAGCCAGGGGCTGCTGGAGGGCGTACTGCAAAGCTATATCGCCCGTTTCACCCCGAAACCCACCATCTATTACAAACTGTTCGGTGAAAAGATCTGGCAACATGCGTTGCAGACGGCGTCTCTGTCGGCACGGCTTGCAACGGATAACGGCCAGTCGGCCGGCCTTGCCTACTTTGCCGGGCTGCTGAAAAACCTCGGCACCATGCTGATATTCCAGCTGATGCTCGATGCCTTTACCCAGGTTGATCCGAACGCGGCGCCCGGATCACAATGTTTCAAATCGGTCCTCAGACGTTACAGCGACGAGCTGACCTTGGCCGTGGCCAAGTTCTGGCAGCTTCCGGCACCGGTTTTGGAAGCGCTCGGCAGCCCGGGGAAGGCTCCGGTTTTATCCTCCCTCATCGCGGACGCAAAAATACTGAGTAAACTGAAGGAACTCGCGGACGCGAGGCTATTACAACGGAAAGATGCACTGGAGGAAGGGGAAAAACGGCTCACGTCGCAACCTGCCCGTAAGATGCTGACCGAGTTATTCGGCTGAGCCTCCGGCGCGGCGAGATTGCGTGGCGTTATGAGCGGCGCAGGAAATAAGGCAATACCACCAGAATACTGCCGATAAGCAGCAGAATGAAAGTGCCGTCGACGAAATAGGGGTAAACGCAAAGCGCCAGCCCGCAGAAAAAAGGCACCGGTGCCCGCCGGCGTCTGCCGTACACCAGGTAACCCAGTCCGGCGCCGCTGAACAGCAGCGCCCAGATAATAAACGCGGTACTTTGCATTTCGTCCTCCTGCCCTAAACCATAGGCCGGTAAAGACGATTGTCAACAATCCGCTTAGAGCGTCACCACCCGCACCGCGAGCAGCAAAAACGCCGCGCCGAGGATCTTGTCGATCACCGCGCCTTTCTGGTCCAGGCTGAATTTTTCCCTCGCGCCCGCGGTCACCAGCGACACGATAAAATACCACAGCGAATCGATGACAAGCACGGTGGCGCACATGATAAAGCCGCTCCACAGGGTGACCCGTTCGGGGTCGATAAACTGTGAAAACAGCGCCAAAAAGAAGATCGCCAGCTTGGGGTTTAAAAACGCGATGGAAAAACCGTCAATGGCCGCTTGGCGATAACCGGCATCGCCGGAATCCTTCGCCACCTTCAGCCCGCCCGACTTACTGGTCAGGATGCGTATGCCCATGTAGGCCAGATATGCCGCCCCCGCCCACACCATCCCCTGATAAACCAGCGGGAAGTGTTTGATAAGCTGGGCCAAACCGAGCAGCGATGCGGCGGCATAAAGGCCGACCCCGACACCATGAGACAGTGCCGCGGTAATGCCGTGCCCGGCGCTGTGATAAAGCGAATAGCGCAGCACCACCGCCAGGCTCGGGCCCGGCGACATCGCGCCGATAATACAGATAGTGGCCAGGCTCAGCCAACTGCTCAGTTCCATAAAGACTCCGTAAAAATTAGGGGTTTGCGATCGCCTCGGGCGCAACGCGTTTTAGATGAATGCCGACAAACTGGCTCAGCAGCAGCGAACAGGCCGCCATCGCCGCCCCGGCATAAAACACCCAAGATGGCTGGTAAAGCCAGAGAATACCGAAACTGGCGGGGATCACCACGGCCGCAATGTGGTTGATGGTAAAGCTGACCCCGGCGCTCGCGGCGATATCGCGCGGGTCGGCAATTTTCTGAAAATAGGTTTTCACCGCGATCGCCATGGCGAAAAATACATGGTCGACGATATACAAAAGCGCCGCCAGTTCGGCGTTTTCCACCAGCCCGTAGCCGACGAACACCAAAATCAGTCCCACGTACTCTACCGTCAAAGCGCGGCGTTCGCCGACTCGCCCGATCCAGGCGCCTATCTTGGGTGCTAGGTAGAGGTTCAGAATATGGTTGATGGTGTAGATCAGGGTGATATCCGCCACCCCGTAACCGAATTTTTCAACCATCATAAAGCCGGCAAACACCATGAAGATCTGGCGCCGGGCGCCGCTGAAGAAGGTTAGCGCATAGTAAAGAGAATAACGTTTTCGCAGGATCAGTTTCTTATGCTGCATCACGCCCTCGCTGAACTGCGGCATGGCGAAAATCAGAAACAGGGTAATGACGAAGCCAAGCCCACCGAGCAACAGGTAGGCGGCGTTAAAATCCATTGCAAAATAGCTGAAACCGACCCAGATCACCCCGTAGGCAAACAAGGACGCGAGGGATTTGTAGGAGATCAGCTTGCCCAATTTTTGCGGCGCTTCTTCCTTTGAAAACCATTGCAGGCTGAGGCTCTGGTTCAGGGTCTCGAAATAATGAAACCCCACCGACATCAACACGGTCGTGGCGTACAACCCGTAGGTGAAAGGAAACAGGCCGGTGATGGCGACGCCGAGGGTCAAAAAGCACAGCGACACCAGGGCGAAGGTCTGCTCCTTGAGCAGCAACAGCACGAATACCGCGGTAAAGGCCAAAAAGCCCGGCACCTCGCGCAAACTCTGCAACATGCCGATTTCCGCGCCGCTAAACTGCGCCTTTTCGATGGCGAAGTTGTTCAGAAGCGCATTCCAGCCGGAGAAGCTGAGCGCCATCACTAAGGTAGAGAGGATCAAAAACACATAGGGCGTTTGCCAGGGTTTTGCCTGTTGCACGACTAAAATCTCCGCGTATACGACTTACGATTGCCTGGCTGCTATCTATACCAGACAAGCGCCTCATACAAAAGAAAATAGAGTCGTGCGACGGGCCAAAAACATCCGGCCATCCTCACTGTGGGCGATATTACAGCGTCGCAGCAAACCTCTGCGTTAAAGCGAGTGCGGTTTCAGCACAAGACATTTTTCACGCGATTGTAGACCTCATCGCCGACATGCTTAGACCAGGCAATGCCATGTTCAAGCTGAACGCCCTTCATATCCGTAAAATCGATATAATTGGCATTGACTGCCTTCGGCTCTATTTCCGGTCGGTTGCCAAGCCGACTGTTCGAGCTCGCCTGTTCAATGCCCGTAATGCTCAGCTCGGGCATGGTGTTTACGATACCGGACAAGCGCAGCACCGCATCGTCATGGTTGTGCGTAATGTAAAGGCCGTCATCCTCACACAGTTGGATCTGCTCAATCCACCGGTGATGCTCCGCCGCATCGACATCCGGCTGATGAAGTAAAACGGCGTCAAATTTGGCTCCCCCGTCAAGCGTTCCGCCCTCGAGCACCAACCTTTCGAACAGGTAGTTGCCCAGGCTGTGAACCAGCACCGTCTTCCTCACCCCGTTGAGGCGGTTAAATAGTTTATCAATCGCAAGCTCCAGCACCTGTTTTACATGAGGAACGCTGGCCTCGGCTATTTTCCTCGCTTCACGGTATTGCTTGATGCGTTTGCTCAAGGCACTCTTTATCGCCGGATATGCCAGCCTTGCATTAATCGATGCGAGCGCGCCGGCCCCGATCAGTCGCAATAAGAAATGTGGATTGTAACTTCTTGAAGGCCAAGAAAAAATAAGCATATTCACGCCGTACTTAGCCTGAATACGGGCCGACTTTTTCAGGTTTTTCTTCATCG
>JBNKEN010000222.1:0-1738 GCA_050288805.1 Pseudoalteromonas sp. | reverse complement strand
GTGCGATGACGTGGTGGTGGATCACGAACTCATTACCCGCAATTTCCCCGAGGGCAAGGGCTCGGTGGAGATGCTGTGCATCTATCATGTCGCGAACGGCCTTATTCAAAAGGGGCAATTTAAGGTGTTTAATAAGGTGGTGTTTAGCGAAAGCGACTAAGTCGGTAAAGCCCCGGCAGGGCCATCATTCGGGTTGTTGTAAGACATTGTTTTCGTCGTTGTAAAACACGGTTCCCTTAAAAGCGGTGTACGGTCACCACTTTATTTTCCCGGTCAGAATATCTTTAAACATCACCCAGTCGCCGATAAGGCTGTAAAGCGGATATTTAAAGGTGGCGGGTTTGTTTTTTTCAAAGAAAAAATGCCCCACCCAGGCGAAGCCGTAACCGATCAGCGGCAGCAACCAAAGCAGTTTAAGATGTCCGCTTACAACGGCGCTCGCCAGGGTGACAAGCACCAGCACGCTGCCGACAAAATGCAGTCGGCGGCAGGTGGGATTGCCGTGTTCCTGCAGGTAAAATGGATAGAAGGCTTTAAAACTGGTATAGCGGGTGTCGCTCATGGCCGTCACTTGTAAATGGTTTTTCACCATTATTGCCATAAGCGACGCAAAATTTAAAGCCGATGCGGCGGCATCCAGAGATCCTTAAGACGATCGTTTTCCATGATCAGGCGACCCTGGTAGAGGTGTTCGCCGTCGCTGGAAAATTCGAACAGGAATTCGCTCTTCATTCCCGGCTTGCCGTTGCTCAAGATCGCCGGGCGGCGTTTGAGACAGGCCACGGAAACCAGCTGCAGGTTCAGCTGCTTTGCCTTGTCCTCGGCGTAGCGATTGGCGCTTTCCGCCACCATGCGGTTGAACCAGAAAAAGTAGATGACGGCGCCCGCCGCCATCAAAAGCCAAAGTGTGCTCAAGAAAATAACCTGCCAATCGCCCGCGCCAGTACTTCGCTGCGATTTTCTATGCGTAATAATGTCAATACATGGGGGCGCAACATGGGAATTGCAACCAGGTCGGCAAACACGCTGGAGAACAGGATCTCGATTTCCTTGTGGCCGGCGGCGCTTTCCATAAACTGGTATAAGCGCTCCGGTTCGGCAAGGGTCATCCAGCAACGTCCGGCTATGGTGAGTATCAGATCGCTGTCGTCGGCAAATTCGCTTTTCAGGATGGCGTCGACCAGCTGGGCGACCAGGCCCTGGGCGCGGGCGTCGGATACCGCCCGCAGGGCGCACAGCAGGCGCTCTTTGTCTTTTTGTTCAAGGGCGGAAACGGCGTCCTGGTAAAAGAATTCGGCGGCCCGGGTGTCGAGCTTCACATGTTCCAGCATGGCGCTTAACGGGTGTTTGACCTCAAGCGGCAGAGAAGGCCAGGCCGAGAGCAGGGCGCTTTCGTTGTCGCCCTGTTCGAGACGCAGGGCAAAATCGGCGATGCCCTGCAAACCGACGCTGTGCCAGTTGTCGAAGCCCAGCTTGCCGGAAAAATACAGCTGGGCGTGTTCGTAGTAGCGCGACGCCGGTTTGTTAAGCTCGACCTTGAGGCGGGCGTTAAAGGCCGCCAGCTTGTTGGCGTTGGGGGTAAACACGTAGGGATTGTTGTCGAGTTGGCCCTGATTGTCGTCGTTGCCGGTCAGTTCGGTGCCGAGCGCTTCGATGACCATGGAGGCGAAATGATCGCGGCTGGCGGCCACCAGTTTGCTTTGCTCGTCGAGGGGAAACTTGAGAAACCACACATAGG
>JBNKEN010000221.1:0-6639 GCA_050288805.1 Pseudoalteromonas sp. | reverse complement strand
GATCTTGCCGGTCATGGCAGCCACTTCGGTGCGGGTTTCCCACAGCGGTTTGCCCGTTTCTTCGGCAATGGTACGGGCCAGCTCTTCGCTGTGCGCCTTCAGCTGTTCGGCAAAGCCTTGGACAATAGCAAGACGCTCGGAAAAATCCAGTTCGCTCCAGGCATAGAACGCCTGACGCGCCGATTTAACCGCCGCATCGACCTGCGCCGCGCTTGCGCTGCCGGCACGCCAGATTTCCCGGTTATTGGCCGGATTCAGTGAGCCAAACTCGGCGCCTTCGCCCGACAGCCACTGACCGTTGATAAATTGTGCTGGGTGAGACATAGATGCTCCTCGATTAGATGGTGGCAATGCCGATTTCTTCGCCTTCCGACACCTTAAGCGCCATGGCCAGTTCGGCGGAGATCACCACCTCGTCGGAATCAAGCTCCAGATGCAGATCGGCAACGGTGGCACGGAAGTCCACCAGCGCATTATTCGCCAGCATGACCGGGAAGCCACCCGGATTGTGCCCGAACTTGACCTTACGGTGCTCGGACGAACGAATGGTGCGGATATTGTCGACCTTGGCTTCCACCGTGGGGCCGCCATCGAAAATGTCGACATAGCCGTTAAAGGTAAAGCCCTCGCTCTTAAGCAGCTCGATGGCAGGACGTGTCTTCTCGTGCACCTCGCCGATCACCGATTGCGCTTCTTTGCTCAGCAGGTTGACGTAAATAGGGTATTTCGGCATCAGCTCGGCAATAAACACCTTTTGGCCTATTCCCGTAAGGTAATCCGCGGTCGGGAAATCCATCGAGAAAAAGTGCTCCTCCAGCCATTGCCAGAACGGGCTGGCACCCTTTTCGTCGGACACGCCTCGCATTTCGGCAATCACGGTTTCGGCAAAGCGTTGCTGGTGCTGTTTGATGAACATGAAGCGCGCCTTGGAAAGCAGCTTGCCGTTGTATTTTGCCCGGTATCCGTCACGCAGGAAAAGCGTGCACAGCTCGGTTGCACCCGTGTAGTCGTTACACAGGGTCAGGATATCAACCGCCTTGTAAACATTCAGGGTCCGTGACGAGTGGATCACCTTACTGAGGTGATAATGATAGAAGGCATCATCCAGACCGACGGCCGCCTCGATACCCGAGGTACCGACCACTTCGCCGGTTTCAGTGTCTTCTAACACAAACAGGTAGCCCTCATCGAACGGCTGGTTTGCCGGCTTGGCAAAGGATTCGATGGAACGGTTGATCTTGCTCTGCAGCAACTCTTCGTTGAGCGGCAAAGAAGTGAAACCGTGCCCGGATTCATCTGCAATTTGCAGCAGCGCCGGGTAATCTTCTTGCTGGATTGGGCGAAGAATCATCATTGACTCGCTTACTCCTATAGATGTATTCGAAAATGGGGGCCGGGCGATTACTCACCCGGCGTTAAGATCAGGCATTAACAACCGCGGCAACCGCTTTTTCAAAGCGCGCCATTCCTTCGCGAATATCCGCTTCCGGGATCACCAACGACGGTGCAACCCGGATCACATCGGCACCGGCCACCAGTACCATCACGCCCTCGGCGATACCGGCGTTAAGGAAGTCCTTCGCGCGGCCCTTGTATTTTTCATTCAGTACGGCGCCGAGCAACAGACCCTTACCGCGCACTTCGTCAAAAACGCCGTACTTGGCATTGATTTCGCCGAGCAGCTCACGGAACAGCTGCTCTTTCTCTTTTACGCCGTTCAGTACGGTCGCATCGTTTACCGTGCTGAATGCAGCTTCGGCAACGGCGCAGGCCAACGGGTTACCGCCGTAGGTTGAACCGTGAGTGCCCACCTTCAGGTGTGATGCAATCTCGGTGGTGGTCAACATGGCGCCGATGGGGAAACCGCCGCCCAGGGCTTTCGCCGTGGTCAGGATGTCCGGCGTGACATTGAGGCCCATATAGGCATACAGGTCGCCGGTACGGCCGACACCGGTTTGCACTTCGTCGAAGATCAGCAGGGCGTTGTGCTTGTCACACAGGGCACGCACGCCTTGAATAAATTCTTGTGTCGGGCTGATGATACCGCCTTCACCTTGCAGAGGCTCGAGCATTACCGCGCAGGTATTGTCGGAGATAAGCGCTTCCAGGCTCGCCAGATCATTGTAATCGGCATGTGCGATGTCACCCGGCTTAGGACCGAAGCCGTCGGAATAGGCGGCCTGGCCACCCACGGTTACGGTAAAGAAGGTACGACCGTGAAAGCCCTTGTTGAAAGAAATGATTTGCGATTTGTGCGCACCAAAATTATCCAGCGCCCAGCGACGGGCCAGCTTCAGCGCAGCTTCGTTGGCCTCGGCACCCGAGTTGGCGAAATACACTTTCTCGGCAAAGGTCGCGTCAACCAATTGCTTGGCCAGGCGTAGCGCAGGTTCGTTGGTCATCACGTTAGACAAATGCCACAGTTTCTCGCCCTGTTCCTTTAATGCTGCGACCAGCGCCGGATGGCAATGACCCAAACAGTTCACCGCAATGCCGCCGGCGAAATCAACGTACTCACGTTCCGCCTGATCCCATACTCGGGAGCCCTGCCCTCTTACCGGGATAACCGCAGCCGGAGCATAGTTTGGAACCATCACCTGATCGAATAATTCGCGATTTACTGTCATTTTTGTCCTCATTTGAGTGAGCAGACTCGGTGAATAATTGTGCCGGAAACAGTCCGAGCAAACCGGTCTGGTGCAAATTTCAGACAGGCATTATTTCAGAAAAAAATCGCCGCGTCTCTTTAAAAACATTCATCTAGCCCTTGCTATTCAAGGGGTTAATATATTCTTTCAGGTATGGTGAATAACTATCAGCGAACGGTTGTAGGGATTAGTTAGAGAAAGGCATTGGCCCGGCGACATGGCGCGATTTCGGACCATGCATGAATATACGCAAAAAATTTACAAATATTTTTAACCGAAGCGGAGTTAATCCTCGATTTGCAGTGAAATATTGCTCAAATTGGTACTTGAAAGCAGCCTTTCCTCTTCCTCGGTAAGGCCGATATAATCAAACCAGATCTCTTTTTCGTCGTCTTCGATTAACTGGTGGCTGTGCAGCATGTCGTACTGGGTATAGCACTGTGCCTTGCTGATCACCTGGCTAAGCTTGGAGCGCTGGTGTAAATCGGGCTGCTCGTCGAGCTCGTTGAACAGGTGATTGAATGGCAGATACTTGAATTCCATTTTCTCTGCCAGCTTGCGTGTCAGGGGCAACGATTGCTCTACCAGCAAGTTACGCAAAAACAGCGGATCCGGTTTCAGTTCGATAAGCGCGGTATGGAGATCCTTATTGAGCGCATCCCGAGCCTGTTTGACCTTGTGCTGCCAGATGCTTTCGAAGGTGCGAATATAAAGACGCGACAAGGCGACCTTACCCAACTCGAAAAAGATACCTATGGTAAAGGCATGATACTCGTTCACCCCATGATGCTTGGCCAGGGTTTGCGCCGCGATGGCTACCGACATGGCGCAATCGCGCAGCTTGCGCTTTAGCAGGGTAAAAGGTTCGGTGCTGTGCGGCATCCAGTGACGCATCGCAAAGGTAGGAATGACGAAGCCCAGATTCTCAAGTCCAAGGTAACGGATCGCCAGTTGCGGGTTGTCCACCGTCACGGCCCGCCCCTTACTGCGCTGCTTGCGGTAATGAGGAAGGTTAACCAGCTTGACCAGTTCCCGCCCGAGCCAAGGTAAGTCGTTAATCAAAGGTTCCAAACGCCCGACCGAGGCAGCCCGGGTAGCCAGAATATCCAACATGGTTGGCACCGCGCCCTGAATACCTATTACTTCGTCATAGATATAATCGATATCTTCCAGCTGCTTTTTTATCGCCTTGTCTATCAGTTGATGTAAGTGAGTGCTCACCTTGGTATTGTACTTCAGCTGCTCGGAGGTTTTTTCCTGACGTTTTTTCTCCGCCGCCTGCTCAACCTCCAGCAGGGTGCGCAGCGGTATGGGCTCGCCGTATTCCAGATCCAAACTATGGATATAACCGAGCTGGCGCTGGGCAAAATTATGTCCCAACAGCAAATCGTTAGAGCGTTCCGCCAGCGTCTTGGCTACTTTCTTGTTATATTCAGCTTTATCCATGGAGTAAGTTCAGTAAACGTCTATAAGCTAATTGACACGCTAAAAGCGCGCCAAAAAATTTGCCAGCAGGTTTAACCCCTGCTCCGTCAGAATTGCTTCCGGATGGAACTGGACTCCCTCTACCGCTAATGAAGTATGAACCAAACCCATGATTTCATCCAACTTTCCTTCTTCATTTTCAGTCCAGGCGGAAATTTCCAAGGTCTCGGGAAGCGAAGCAGGGTCTACGGCCAGTGAATGGTAACGACAGACGGAAAAGGCCTCGGGCAAACCGTTGAACATGCCCTTGCCGTTATGATGCACCACGGAGGTTTTACCGTGCATCACCCGACGTGCGCGCACAACGCGCGCGCCCAAGGCTTGCGCCAGTGTCTGGTGTCCGAGACAAATACCCAAGATCGGATACTCGCCGAGAAAACGCTCTACCAGCGGCAGGGAAATGCCCGACTGATCCGGAGAACAAGGCCCGGGAGAAATGACGATATGCTCGGGTTTTAGCGCGGCTATCTCGTTGAGGCTAATTTGATCGTTACGTTTCACCAATACGTCCCGATCGAGACGCTGGAAATATTGCACCAGGTTATAGGTGAAGGAATCGTAGTTATCTATCATCAACAGCATGATAAGGGTCCGTAAAAAAGCCAGGCTGAACCTGGCTTAATGCGCTAACGCTTGTTTAAGGGCGAGCGATAAAACCAACCGCATCGTACACCGCATGCAAGGTTTTTTCTGCCTTGGCGCGGGCCTTTTCAGCGCCGTTACGCATGATTTGATTCAACAGCGCCTGATCTTCGCGAATTTCCTTAAAGCGATGCTGAATAGGTTCAATCATAGCAACCACGGCATCGGCGGTGTCTTTTTTCAGGTGACCGTACATTTTGTCCTGATACTCGGGCACCAGTTCCTCAATGGAACGTTTGGTCGCCACCGACAGCAAGGTCAGCAGGTTTGAAACGCCCGGTTTTTCCTGCTGATCGAAATAGATACGGGCCTGCTCGTCGGAGTCGGTCACCGCTTTTTTCAGTTTTTTCTCAATCTTTTTCGGCTCGTCCATCAGCATGATAAAGGCGTTGGGATTGTCATCCGACTTCGACATTTTCTTGCTTGGATCCTGCAGGCTCATAACCCGTGCGCCTAACTCGGGAATATAGGGTTCCGGCAGCTTGAACAGGTCGCCGTACAGGTTGTTGAAACGGGTGGCGATGTCACGGGTCAGTTCCAGGTGCTGCTTCTGATCTTCCCCGACCGGTACCTGATCCGCCTGATAAAGCAGAATGTCGGCGGCTTGCAGCACGGGATAACTGAACAGGCCCACGTTGATGTTGTTGGCGTTTTTCGCCGACTTGTCCTTGAACTGGGTCATGCGGTTCAGTTCACCCATTTGCGCGTAACAGTTCAGTACCCAGCCGAGTTGAGCATGTTCTGGCACCTGGGACTGGACGAACAATGCTGCCTTACGCGGATCAATGCCACAGGCCACATACATGGCAACACCATCCAGCACGCGGTTGCGCAGTTCTTCCGGCGTCTGGCGCACCGTAATCGCGTGCAGATCCGCCAGCATAAAGTAACTATCATACTCTTCCTGTAGATTAAGCCACTGGTTAATCGCACCGACATAGTTGCCTATGGTCATACCGCCGGTTGGTTGCATACCGCTTAATACTACTGGTTTAGTCATGATGTTCCTTATTTAATCGGTTAGGAAAGGTTAATGTCCGGGATCACGTGCCATGATCGGCGGTATTATATCGGAGAAACTGTGGCAGAGGTACTCTGGATTATAGTCCCTGAGGTCCTCCCCCTGGTGGTATCCATAGGTCAGCGCGATGCTCGCCATTCCCGCGTTCCTGGCCGCCAGCAAATCACTTTTAGAGTCACCGATCATGACGCTGCGACTCGGTGCAACGCCAAGTTGAGCACAGGCCTGCAACAAAGGAGACGGCGCAGGTTTTTTTTCACCGTCGTCGCCGCACACCAACACCTCGAAACAGGCAATCAGCCCGCTTTCTTGCAACAGGGCTTGGGTAAAACTGCGCGCCTTGTTGGTCACCAGCGCCTTGGGGATCCCGCGGAGCTGCTGAAGGGTTTCCAGTACCCCGGGGTACAGTCGGGCATATTGCCCGACAATCTCCGCATAGCGCTGTTTGAAAATGGCAATGGCATGCTGCGACAGCTCTTCCGGCAGGTTCTTATCGACCTCGAAGGCGCCACTTAACGCTCTTTGCACCAAGGTCTCTATACCGTTACCGACCCATTCCCTGACCTGGTATTCAGCAACCAGCGGAAAGGCAATTTCGCTGAGAGTCAGGTTGACTGCCAGGTAAAGCTCCTGAACGCTGTCGACCAGGGTACCGTCGAGATCAAACAACAGGGCCTGGTATCTCATTTCACCCCGGCCAGCTGCGCACGCATTTGATCGATCACTTGCTTGTAGTCGGGCTGGTTGAAAATAGCCGACCCGGCAACAAACATATCGGCGCCGGCCTCGGCAATCTCAGCAATATTATCAACCGTTACGCCACCGTCGATCTCAAGGCGAATA
>JBNKEN010000220.1:0-12102 GCA_050288805.1 Pseudoalteromonas sp. | reverse complement strand
GATTTTGACAAGGCGCTGGCCTATTTTGCCGACCAGCAAGGCTCGTTGTTCAGTCGCCGCGAACGGGTCGAGCTGAGGCAATTCAGCAAGCTGCACGGTCAGAATATCGGGTTTGTCGAACGCAGTTGTGCAACCCTGATGAAGCGCGACCCGATGCTGAATATAAGCGACGCCCTGGAAAAATTGCGGGTTGAATATCTCCGTTGAGATTAGCCGGGCGTTTATCCCGAATTTTCCCCCATTTGGCTCTTTTCGTCGCTTTATATTAATCGATTGGTTACAGTGGGATAACACTAACAGGAGACAACATTACCATGAAGAAATTCGCTCCCTCAATCCTGGTCATGGCGCTTGGCGTAGCCCTGGCCGGATGCCAGGATAACGGACCGCAAGGTGAAAAAGTTACCATTAAGAAAAATCCGTACCCCAGTACCTATCAGCCACTTCCTGCACAAACAACACTTATAAAAAATGCCGTGGTGCTGACCGGAACCGGTGAACGTTTGGACAATGCCGATGTGTTGCTGGAAAACGGCAAGGTGAAGCAAATCGGTCAGAACCTGAGTGCGACGGCCGATGTTGAAATCGACGCCGACGGCAAATGGGTTACCCCAGGGATCATCGATGTACATTCACATCTCGGTGCTTACCCGACACCCCAGGTAGAATCGCACCAGGACGGCAACGAAATGACCAATCCGAATACCTCGGAAGTGTGGGTTGAGCATTCGATTTGGCCGCAAGATCCCGGGTTCAATCGGGCCCGTGAAGGCGGTATCACGACGCTGCAAATTCTGCCGGGTTCGGCGAACCTGTTCGGTGGACGGGGTGTCACGCTGAAAAATGTGCCGTCGGTTACCATGCAGGGAATGAAGTTTCCAGATGCGCCGTACGGCCTGAAGATGGCCTGTGGCGAGAACCCGAAACGGGTGTACGGCAAACAACACGTTTCGCCGTCAACCCGAATGGGTAACATGGCCGGTTACCGTGAAGCCTGGGTTGCTGCCACCGAATACAAACGAGCCTGGGAGCAGTATGACGCCGATTATGCCGCGGGCAAAAACGTGGAAGCACCGAAACGCGATCTCACCATGGATACCTTGCGTGGCGTGCTGGACGGCGAAATTCTGATCCACAACCACTGCTACAAGGCAGAGGAAATGGCCATGATGATCGACCTTGGTAAAGAGTTCGGCTATAAGTCGGGCACCTTCCATCATGCCATCGAAGCCTACAAAATAGCCGGTCAACTTGCTGAAAACAATAACTGTGCGGCCATGTGGCCCGATTGGTGGGGCTTTAAAATGGAAGCCTACGACATGGTTCAGGAAAACGTCGCCATTGTCGACGCGGTGAAAAATTCATGTGCCATTGTTCACTCGGATTCCGATACAACCATTCAGCGTCTCAACCAGGAAGCGGGTAAGGTGATGTATCGTGCCAACGAAAACGGGTTTGACATTAACCCGGAGCACGCCATTACCTGGATCACGTCTAACGCGGCCAAAGCGCTTGGTATCGCCGAAAAAACCGGTTCGCTGGTTGCAGGCAAACAGGGTGATGTGGTGATCTGGAACCAGAATCCGTTCAGCGTGTATGCCAAGGCGGAGCAGGTGTTTATCGACGGTGCCAAGGTCTACGACAGAAACGACGATGCCTATCGTGCTAAAAGTGATTTCTTGCTGGGACAACAATAAGGAGTATGACCATGACGCTATTTAAACATTCGTTAGTTGCCCTGGCGCTTGCCGGCAGCACATCGGCGCTGGCACAGTCCTTTGCTATCACCAACGCCACTTTATACACCGCCACCGACAAGGGTGTGATGGAAAATGCCACCGTGGTTGTGACCGACGGCAAGATCAGCGCGATCAACCCGACCACGCTGCAGGCGGATACCGTGATCGATGCGCAAAACGCCATCGTCACGCCGGGCTTTATCGGCTCGATGAACGGACTTGGTCTGGTGGAAGTGGGTGCGGTTTCGGATACCCGCGATGCCAGCGACGAAAAGGCCGGTATCGACTTTGACCCGAGCCTGGCATTTAACCCGAAATCGACCCTGATCCCCTATGCTCGTAAGGGCGGTATTACTCGGGATCTGCTGGTGCCGGGACACAGTAAGGATATTTTCGCCGGTCTTGCCTCTGTGGTTGACCTCAGCGGCAATATGGAAAGCCTGGTCCAGCATGGCAGTGCCATGGTGGTGAATCTGGGCGAAACCAGCAAGGGCTCGCGCGCCCTCAAGCTGCAAACCCTGATCAACAAACTGCAGGGCCAGATCGATAAGCTTGAAGAGCAGAAAGCGAAAAAAGACGACAAGAAAGACGATAAGAAAAACGGGAAAAAGCCCACTGAGGAAGAAACCATACTGACTCGCGTGGTGAACGGCGAATTACCGCTTATCGTAACCGCATCGAGAGCCGCAGATCTGCACCAGCTGCTCAAGGTTAAACAGCGTTTCGGCGTGAAGCTGATTATTGCCGGGGCCGATGACGCCGTGGTGGTCAAAGATGAATTGGCCAAGGCCGAGGTGCCGGTGATCATCAGCGCCATGTCTGATTTACCGGGCTCGTTCGATTCGCTGCACGCGAGTCTGGACAATGCGGGCAAGCTGGAACAGGCCGGTGTGAAAGTGATATTGACCATCAAGGGTGACAGCGCCCATAACCTCTATCAGCTGCGTTTCGATGCCGGTAATGCGGTTTCTTACGGTATGTCGCGCGAAGCTGCGCTGAAGGCCATCAGCGCCAATGTTGCCGACGTATTCGGTCTGGATTCAGGACGCATCAGCGAAGGGCAGGCTGCGGATCTGGTGCTTTGGAGCGCGGATCCGTTTGAGTTGAGTTCGCACGTTACTAAAATCTGGATAAACGGTGTTGAGGTGTCTACCGAAGCTCGCCAGGACAAGTTACGTGAGCGTTATACCACGCAGAGCGAAATGCCGGTCGGCTATACCAAGTAAAACAAAAAGCCCGCGTCAAGCGGGCTTTTTTATCACTCGTTTCGTAACCTTAGATGCAGCGAGCCGGTTTTGGCAGCCCGGCAATCTTAGTGGCCTGCTTGGCCGGTCCCTTTGGAAACAGCTTATACAGATAAAGGCTGTTGCCTTTGTCCTCGCCGAGCTTTTTCGCCATGGCCTTAACCAGCATGCGAATGGCCGGGCTGGTGTTGAATTCAACATAGAAGTCACGAACAAAATGCACCACTTCCCAGTGGGCGTCGCTCAACTCAATGTTTTCACCTTGTGCAATAACCAGCGCCAGGGCTTCGCTCCAGTCGTCGCTGTTTTTCAGATAACCTTCCTTGTCGGTTTCGATTTCGCGATTGTCAAATTCGATCATGATCACCAGCTTAATGTGTTGCGATGGTTGAGGGTCAGGGCGACGAACTCTGTGTCATCGATTTGTTGTACGTCGCTCGCCATATTGCGGGCGACCAGATCCGGGCGAAGCGCGACGACAGGGCTATGTTTTGCCTGGCAGACAAAGGCTGCGATATCGTAACAGGCATCGCCCCTGAGCAGCAGGGTGTCATGTTCAGTCAAAAGGGCTGTCAGGCGTGCGGCGTCATAATAGCAAAGCGGCTTGCTGACGATATGAAGGGTGTTTTTCATAGGGTAACCACCTGATCCTGCGAAGCGATGAGTGCGCTTTGTTGCTCCGTATTGATAACCTCTACCTTCATCAACAAGTCCGTTTCGGTCAAGCCGTAGCGTTTGAACGACGCTTCACAGGCGTAAACCTGTTCAACGTCGTAAATGTCGAGGGTTTTGAGGCTCTTGAAATAATTCTTCAGGCCCAAGTTTTGCGGGGTCTGGCCGTCTTTGAGCGCCAGCACCGCAGGTCCGTGAAGAAGCAGTGACACATCTTGCTCGACGGCGGCGAAAATAAGCGTCATATCCAGCGCTTCGCGTACCCGCATCTCATCGAACGGACTGGCGTCTGTACAAATCAGTATTTTTTTCATTTGAACTGCACCCATTTGTCGGCCTCACTGGCCGCCATGGCAAACTCGGCAAGGCCGGCAACCTCGAAGGGGCCGGTATCGTCCAGGTTCATACCGCGTTTTTCTGCCGCGGTGACGCAAAGCAGAAGGGGAATGCCGGCCGTTTTGAGCCGTTGCCATTGTGCGTTGATATCCAGTTCGTCGCCGGCCAGAGAAAACGTCGATGCGCCGTGCCACACCGCATTTTGGTATACGAACACGGCTGCTATGGTGTGTCCTGCGTCGATACAGGTCTCGGCAAAACGCACCAGGCCCTGCAGCGCATCGTGCTGAGTGGGGGGTGCGTGAAGAGAAAGTACAAAGGTTGCCAAATTTGTTCCAAAAAAATAGCCCCGAAAGAGGGGCTATTCTAACTCAATTATGACCCGTTAGTCATCCGATGCACCAAGCAGCTGGAGCAGGGAAACGAACAGGTTGTAAACGTTCAGGTATAACGAAACCGTGGCGCGAATATAGTTGGTTTCGCCGCCGTTAATGATGCGGCTGGTGTCGAACAGGATCAGGCCCGACATAATAAACACCACGGCGGCGTTTAACGCCATAAAGGCAACAGAATTGCCGATAAACAGGTTAATCAGGCTACCGATAATCACTACGAACAGGCCAACGGTGAGGAAGCCGCCGAGGAAAGAGAAATCCTTTTTGGTCGTCAGTGCATAGGCAGAGAGGCCGAAGAAAACAAGAGCCGTAGAACCGAGCGCCTGCATGATTAGCATCGGGCCCGACGGCATGGAGGCGTAGTGATTGAGCAAAGGACCGAGGCCTGCGCCCATGAAACCGGTAAAGGCAAACACCCAGATTACGCCGGACGCCTGATCGGCCTTTTTATTGACGACAAACAACAGGCCGAAAGCGACCAGGCTGAATACCAGGCCCATAAAGTAAGGCAGGTTAAGCGCCATTGAAACGCCCGCCGTTACGGCGCTGAATGCCAGCGTCATGGCCAGCAGAAAATAGGTGTTTTTCAGTACCTTGTTGGTTGCTATCGTTGACGTGGCCGGACGTGCCGGGCTGTACGCATTGTTAAATGCCATTGTAAAACTCCTTAATAGACCGTTAGTTGGTCGGTTCCGCTAATTGGCTGATGCCAAGACTAGCAAGTCTTCTATATTCGGGCAAATGTTTGTCTTTCAATAGACAGGGAAAGCGTGAAAAGGTTCTAAATTTAAGCAGTTGAGTCATTTTTTGAACGCTTGAACAGGTTTTTTCAATTAATGCTTCACAAACGGGTCTGGCTTCACTATTATGCACGCCGCTGCGGAGAGATGGCTGAGTGGTTGAAAGCACCGGTCTTGAAAACCGGCATAGGTTAATAGCCTATCTAGGGTTCAAATCCCTATCTCTCCGCCACTTTTTTTATATCGTGGGTTTTTAACACCGACGGTATTCGGTTTCGGAGAGATGGCTGAGTGGTTGAAAGCACCGGTCTTGAAAACCGGCATAGGTTAATAGCCTATCTAGGGTTCAAATCCCTATCTCTCCGCCACTTGCAGAAAAGCCCTGGCATACGCCGGGGCTTTTTGCGTTTTATCTCCCTTTCATCTTCATGATGCTGTCTAGCTAGACCTAAGTCGTATTGGGCTCGCTGATGCCTTGCGGCAATATGGAAATCAGTTTCACCATGGAGTTATCAATCATGAACCGAAATCTCGCCAAGAGCATCGCTTTTTCCTTTCTTTCTCCGGTTTTATTGGGTCTTGCGATCGGTCTTTACTATGCGCCGTCGTTCGACGGAAATAAAATACAGCTTATTCTTCGTATGCTGTTAAGCGCGCTCAGTAACGCCCACATCGCAGGCCTTAGTATGGCGGTATTCGTGGTGCCCGGTTATGTGATGTTGCAGCGCCGTAACAGGGTGGGCTATGGACCGATTCTGAGCCTCGGATTACTGGGGGGCGGTCTTTTCAGTTGGCTGTTCGGCGCAGCGGACAACGCGGTGTTTACGGTTAATACAATGATGGCGATACTGGCCAGCGGGCTGTTCCTCTATATGCTCAGAATCACAGAGAAGAAAACCTCGCAGGGGTGAATTGGTTTTTTTATAATCAAGTACACAAAATTTCATTTCAAAAAGCGACTTTTCCATCCAAAAAGGTTTCATTTGGCGCCCTGAAAGAGTACCTTTAACCATTGCATCTGAATGATAAGTAATTTTGCTATGGAAAAAACTGCGTTTTACCAGTCGTTAGTAAAACAAACAGAATCGTTAATCGCCGGCGAATCAAATCTGATTGCCAATCTGGC
This sequence comes from Pseudoalteromonas sp., assembly GCA_050288805.1. GTDB lineage: Bacteria > Pseudomonadota > Gammaproteobacteria > Enterobacterales > Alteromonadaceae > Pseudoalteromonas. Next base: position 5,850 of record JBNKEN010000220.1, on the reverse strand, counting down.
TAACGTCAGTGCCTTGCTGAATATGTCCTTAGACCGTATCAACTGGGTTGGTTTTTACCTGATGGACAGTGAACAGGAGCTCATTCTCGGGCCGTTTCAAGGCAAGCCTGCCTGCTTACGTATTCCCGTAGGAAAGGGCGTGTGTGGCACCAGCGTGTCAGAGCGGGCGACACAACGGGTTGCCGACGTACATGCTTTTGCCGGGCATATCGCCTGCGACGCCGCTTCTAATTCCGAAATTGTGGTGCCGCTTATCTGTAACGATAAGGTGATCGGTGTGCTGGATATCGACAGCCCTGAATACGACCGCTTTGATGCTGAGGATCAGGCCGGTTTAGAGGCGCTGGTCGCCGTGTTGGTCACTGCGCTGTCATGAAAGACTTATTAAATGTGCAAGATTATCTCTTTTCCACCGCCGATGTCGGTGACTGGGAAGGGGAAGAAGAACAGGTTGCGGAGACGCTCAACGAGCTCATCCATCAGGCCTGGGACAGAATTCCCGATGATCTCGGGTGTGAAAAAATAGATCAGATTATCAACGGTATTTGGGAGCAGCTTCGTGGCGATCTGGCATTGGTTGAAGCCGATTTCGACGAACTCTCCGACTGGGTCAATCACTATGTTGATTCATCCCTGGATGAAGAGATGTAATTAAAGGTTTAGACATGGAAACCACAAACAAGCTAAAAGATATCAATGAGGTACTGGACTTCTTATATGAAGAGTTTCCTCAATGTTTTAAACAAAAAGACGGCATTAAGCCGTTAAAGGTCGGTATTTTCAAGGATATTGCCGAGCGTATCGAAGGTTCCGACAAGGTCAGCAAGACCCAGGTTCGTCAGGCGCTGCGTAAGTACACCTCAAGCTGGCGTTACCTTGAGTCCGTCACGAAAAATGAGTTCCGCATCGATCTGGACGGCAACCAGGCCGAAAAAATCGAGCAGGAACACGTTGAGCACGCGCAAAAAGCGCTTGAGGAAAGCCGCGCCAAGATGGCGAAGCGTAAGAAGCCACAGCGTCCTCGTCAGGACGGTGAAAACAAAACTTACAAAAAGAAAGGCCCCGTTGCTTCTAAAAACCACGATAAAACGGCTAAGGTTAAGCCTAAGGGCGAGGAAAAGCCCGTCCGCCGCAGTACCAAAGTTGAACCTTTGCCGGCCGATCAGGTCAAGGTTAATACCAAAGTAAAAGTTAAACTGGGCCAGGCGCTCGTCAATGCCACCATTACCGAGGTCAACAAGGAAGAGATCCATGTGGAGCTGGTAACTGGTATGCAAGTGAAGACAAAAGCTGACAGCCTGTATTTAGTATAAAGGAGTAGTGCATGAGTAAATCGTTGAGACTCATTCCGTTTGTCGCAGCCCTGGTTGCGGTTCCCGCGTTTGCCACCCTCGACAAGGTAACGTTGGAAGACCTGCCGGTACTGGCCCAGGAAAGCCAGCATGCGACGGCCAGTAAACGGGTTACCAATCTTTTTACTCGTGCACACTACAAACAAATCAAGTTCGACAATGTCTTGTCGTCGCAAATATTCGATCGCTACCTGGAATCCCTTGATTACAACCGCAGCGTATTCCTCAAATCCGATATCGACGGGTTCGAAAAATACCGCGAGCAGTTCGACAACGGGCTGAGCTCCGGGCAGCTGGGTTTTGCATTCGACATGTTCAACCTCAGCATGAAGCGCCGCTTTGAGCGTTACCAGTTCGCCTTGTCCTTGCTTGAGAAGGAAATGACGTTTGACGATCCGAACGACAAATATGTCTACGATCGCGAAGATGCAGCCTGGGCTACGTCCGTCGATGAACTCAATGAGCTGTGGCGTGAGCGCGTTAAATACGATGCCCTGCGCCTGAAAATGACGGGTAAAGACTGGGCGGGTATCAAATCGGTATTGGAAAAACGCTACACCTATACGCTTAAGCGTCTGGTGCAGAGCAAAAGCGAAGATGCATTCCAAATCGTCATGAATTCCTTTGCCCGTAGCATCGAAGCCCATACCTCTTATCTTTCTCCCCGCCGGGCGGAGCAGTTTAAGATGGACATGGAGCTTGAGCTCGAAGGCATAGGTGCGGTGCTCGGTTACGACGAAGATTACACCGTGATCCGCAGTCTGGTTCCCGGAGGTCCGGCAGACAAGTCGGCGCAGATCAAACCGGATGACCGGATTGTCGGCGTTGCCCAGGAAAACGAGGAGTTTGTCGATGTCATCGGCTGGCGTTTGGACGATGTTGTCGATCTGATCAAGGGCCCGAAGGGCACCAAGGTGCGCCTGCAATACTTGAAAGGAGCCGATGACCACGGAACGCCGAAAATCGTCGAGATCGTGCGTGATAAAATCCGTCTTGAAGACAGGGCGGCTAAATCCGAGGTGTTTGAACCTAAATTCAGTGAGCTTGGCAAGAAGATCGGGGTGATTGAAATCCCGAGTTTCTACAACAACCTGTCGCAGGACGTTAAAAACGAGCTGACGAAGCTGAAAGAACAGAATGTCGACGGTATTATTATCGATTTACGCCAAAACGGCGGTGGTTCTCTGTATGAAGCAACCCAGTTGTCCGGTTTGTTTTTCGATCAAGGGCCGGTGGTTCAGATCCACACCTTGAACGGGCGTATTGAAGAGCAGCAAGACAGGGACGGTGTAACCTATTACGACGGCCCGCTGACTATTCTGGTCGACCGCTACAGTGCATCTGCGTCTGAAATTTTCTCTGCAGCCATGCAGGATTACGGCCGGGCCATTATTATCGGTGAGCAGACCTTCGGCAAGGGAACCGTGCAGCAACACCGCGGTTTGGGTCGTAACTATGATCTCTATGAAAATCCGCTCGGCAGCGTCCAGTACACCATTGCCAAGTTCTACCGTATCAATGGTGGCAGCACCCAGCACAAGGGCGTCATTCCGGATATCAAACTGCCTTCGGCGGTCGAACCGGCAGAGTGGGGCGAAAGCCAGGAAGACAACGCCTTGCCATGGGACAGTATTGTGCGCGCCAAGTACAGCACCTTGGGTGAACTGGGCGGGGCGATTAAATATGTTCAGCAGCTGCATGATAAACGTATCGCAAGCGATCCCGAGTTTGTTTACGTATTCCAGGACATAGAACGCTATAAGGCCGAAAAGGATAAAAAGTCGATTTCCCTGTTTGAAAAAGAACGTATCGGCGAGCGAGCGGAAAACGACAAGCGAGCCCTCGACAGGGCCAACGAGCGCCTTAAGCGCCTGGGTAAGGAGCCTATCGCCAAGCTCGACGATGCACCGGAGATCCTGGACGAGGTCGACCCCTACCTGGAAGAAGCCGCCCATATTACCGAGGATTACATCCAATACGGCAGGTTGGCGAAAAAATAAATCTGAGAAACGACAAAAAGGACGCAATTGCGTCCTTTTGTCGTTTTATCCGTCCAACGGCATTTTTTAATTTTTCCGTCTCTGGTACTCTTCGGATACAAACAACAAGCCTGTCCCAAAATGCCATCACAACGTCGTGCGGTGGTGACAGTAAACGATAATAATAACAGGCGTTATCGCCGGGTCCGTAGGTGTCCGCGATAACCGGGAGTATTCATTTTGACAGAAGTAAAACAAGCTCGATTTTTCGATGCCCTTATACCCGTCATCGTGCTGGTGTGTCTGCTGGCATCGTCGGTTTATCTTTTTGGCGACAATTCATCGTCCGGTCCTAACCAGATAGCGTTGTTGCTTTCCACCTTTACCGCGGCGCTTATCGGCCTTAAAAACGGTTACAGTTGGAAGATGCTTGAAGAAGCCATGGTGAAGGGGATCACCCTGTCGCTCGGCGCCATCCTGATCCTGCTGATGGTTGGTTCGCTTATCGGCACCTGGCTGCTGTCAGGGACCGTGCCGACCCTTATTTATTACGGCCTGCAGCTTATCAATCCCAGCTGGTTCTATGCCGCGGCATGCCTTATTTGTGGCATCGTTGCCATGAGTATCGGCAGTTCCTGGACCACGGCGGCGACCATAGGTGTGGCGCTTTTGGGTGTTGCGTCCGGACTTGGCATGGATCAGGTGATCACTGCCGGTGCCGTGATCTCGGGTGCCTACTTTGGCGATAAGCTGAGCCCCTTGTCTGAAACCACCAACCTGGCGCCGGCCGTTGCGGGTGCAGATCTGTTTAACCATATTCAGCATATGCTGTGGACCACGGTGCCCAGTTTCGTGATTGCGCTCATCATCTACATGGTGCTGGGTTTTACCGAAACCACCAGTGCCGAAGCGTCTCGCATCGACGAGATCACTCAGGTACTTCAGCAGAATTTCAACATCGGGTTTGAAATGCTGGTGCCTCTGGCCGTTTTGCTGTTTCTTGCGATCCGTAAAATGCCGGCGTTTCCTTCTATCGCCATCGGCGCCGTAATGGGGGCCGTTTGGGCCTTGTTGTTCCAGGGCGACCTCATCGCCGGTCAGATAGACGCCAGTCGCGGAGAACTGGCCGGTCATGTGGCGCTGGTTTGGACCACCTTCTTTGCCGGTTTCAGCATTCACACCGGGGATGAAACCATGGACGCGCTGCTGAGCGGCGGCGGTATGGCCGGTATGCTCGGAACCACCTGGCTGGTGATGATGGCACTGATGTTCGGTGCGGTCATGGAACGCACCGGTTTGCTGGAAATTTTCGTGCGCAGCATTCTGAAGGTTGCAAAGAGCAGCGGATCGCTTATCACCGCAACCATAGCAACCTGCATCGGCACCAACGCCATCGCGGCGGATCAATACATCGCCATCGTGGTGCCCGGGCGCATGTTTAAAGACGAATATAAAAAGCGCGGTCTGCAAAGTGTTAACCTGTCAAGAACCCTGGAAGACGGCGGCACCATCACCAGTCCGTTGATCCCGTGGAATACGTGTGGCGCCTATATGCAGAGCGTACTGTTGGTCAACCCGTTTGACTATGCGCTTTATGCCTTCTTTAATTTAATTAACCCGGTGCTGGCAGCCATTTACGCCTATCTCGGCGTCAAGATACTGCGAATCGAGAAGAACCCGGAATAACAACTAAGCTCAGCATCGCTGAGCTTTTTTAAAGCTGCAACAGATTTAAAGGTACACCCTATGCAAGCCAAACATCAGGCCAAATACCTCAAGGATTATAAGGCACCCGGTCACCTTATAGAGCATATCGCACTCACGTTTGAACTTGACCCTGAAGCAACCCGCGTTACGGCCATCTCACAGATACGGGCGCAAAATGCCGATGTCAGTTCCTTGATACTCGACGGGGTAGATTTGAAACTCATCTCCGTTGCGGTAGACGGTCACACGCACCCTGATTTTCGTATTGACGGCGAGCGGCTTATTATCGATAACCTGCCTAGCGCATTCGAACTGACCCTGGTTACTGAAACCGCGCCGGCGCACAATACTTCCCTCGAGGGGCTTTATTTGTCGGGCGGTGCGTACTGCACCCAATGCGAAGCGGAAGGTTTCAGAAAAATCACCTATTACCTCGACAGACCCGACGTACTGGCGAGTTTCGATGTGACCATCATCGCGCCCGTCGAATTCCCTCATTTGCTCTCCAACGGCAATAAGGTGGAAGAAGGCACCCTCTCGGATGGCCGCCATTATGCTAAATGGCAGGACCCGTTTAAAAAGCCGTCCTACCTTTTTGCCCTGGTGGCCGGTGATTTTGATGTCCTGAAGGATTCCTTTACCACCGCTTCCGGCCGTGATGTGGAGCTGGCGCTCTACGTCGATAAGGGAAATCTGGCAAAGGCACCCCATGCCATGGCCTCGCTTATCAATGCCATGCGCTGGGACGAGGAGCGCTTCGGACTGGAGTACGATCTCGATATCTACATGATCGTTGCGGTGGATTTCTTCAA
>JBNKEN010000219.1:0-2840 GCA_050288805.1 Pseudoalteromonas sp. | reverse complement strand
CTGTGCCCAAACTGTCACCGAGATTTACACTTTGGCGAGCAGAACTAGGCGTTGCACTGGACAAGTCGGTGAACGCGGCGTTACCAACACCCGCTTGTCACTCACACCTGACCTTGAAAACAGCCAACAAAAAAGCGAGCCTCTTTCGATAGCTCGCTTTTTGTTGCTTCCCTTTTTAAAGGGCGATGCGGGTTACATCATGGCTTCTTTCAGGTACTGGAACAGTTCCTTGAAGCCTTTCCCCGGTTTTTCCTGCTCTACTTCCTTGGCGGCCTGGCGTACCAATTGGCGCATGCGCTGGCGTTCAAGATTTGGGTGCTGTTCGAGTAGCGTATTGATGCGGGCGTCGCCCTTGGCGATCAGCTCGTCACGCAGCAGCTCAATTTGATGCAGGATAACATCCGCCTGCTTGTGCTTGTTTTTCAATACATCCATCGCCTGCTGGATTTCCGCGATGGATTCCGTGGTGCGGAGGGTTTTCGCGATGTAGTTAAGGTGACGACGATGGGCGTCCTTTTTGTCCTGGATCCGGTCGGCGAGATTGAACGCCTCTACCAGCTCCTGGGTCAGGGGGATCTTCTGGCGCTGCTTTTTGCCCAATTCGGCAATTTCTCTGCCCAGGCTTTGGAACTCCTGCGCGTCACGTTTCAGTTCGCTTTTTGATACGTAAATGATCTCTTCGTCGATGTCGGCAGGATTCTTTTTGGCCATGTTACTCTCGGTTAAATTGTGCAACCCCGGGCGGGGAGATTGACTCGTTGGAGTGAAGTATACCGCATAAGGCAAATGATTAATATTGGCTGCTGGCCTGCGCCGATTATGTTACCCTGATAGTAACGGAATTGAAGGTATCCCCTTATGAATAACAAGCAGCAAGACCCTATTTTTCAACAGATATCCGACGTAAAAGAAGCGGTATCTGAGGTATTGGAACACGCAAAATCGCTCGGCGCCACGGCGGCGGAAGCAGCGATGTCCAGTACCGCAGGGCTTTCCGTCAGTACCCGTTTGGGCGAGGTTGAGACCATAGAGTTCAACCAGGACGGCGGACTCGGTATCAGCGTGTATGTCGGCAATAAGAAGGGTTCGGCCTCGACGGCGGACTTAAGCCCGAAGGCGCTACGTTCGGTGGTGGAAAAAGCGGTCGAAATTGCCAAGTTCACCTCCGAAGATCCCTGCAACGGCTTGGCAGCCGCCGAGCTGATGGAAATGTCGCCGCCGGATCTTGACCTCTATCATCCCTGGGACGTAACGCCTGAGCAGGGGATCGAATTATGTATCGAGGCTGAAAATGCCGCACTCAATGCCGACGAGCGCATTGTTAATTCCGACGGCGCCAACTTCTCGAGCCACCAGGGGTTAAGGGTCTACGGCAACAGTCATGGCATGCTGGCCGGATACCCGCGTACGCGCCACAGCATCAGCACCATGGTGATCGGTAAGGACGGCGAACAAATGCAGCGCGACTCGGCCTATACGGTGTCGCGCGAGCGCGGCGAGCTGAGATCGGCCCGCGACGTCGGCCTTGAGGCGGCGGCCGAAACCCTGGCGAAGCTGAATGCCCGTAAGCTGCAAACCATGAAGGCGCCGGTGGTGTTTCGCGCCGATATCGCAAGCTCGTTGTTCGGTCATCTGGTGGCGGCGATCGGTGGCGGTGCCCTGTACCGCAAATCGAGCTTTTTGCTCGACAGCCTGGGCACCCAGGTATTCAACAAGGTGGTGAATATTGCCGAACGTCCGCATCTGCTGAAGGGACTGGCCTCCACGCCGTTCGACAGCGAGGGGGTTATCACCCAGGATCGCCAGATCATTCAAAACGGTGAGCTGCAAACCTATCTGTTGGCCAGCTACGCCGCCCGTAAAATGGGCATGACGGCGACCGGCCACGCCGGGGGGATCCACAACTGGTTGGTTGAGCAGACGCACGCGGATCTGGCCGAGCTGTTAAAAACCATGGGGTCCGGTTTATTGGTGACCGAGCTGATGGGGCAAGGCGTGAATACGGTCACCGGCGATTATTCGCGCGGCGCCGCCGGTTTCTGGGTGGAGAACGGTGAGATCCAATACCCGGTGAGCGAAATTACCATAGCCGGTAACCTGAAGGACATGTTCCAGGGGATTTCCGCCATCGGCGGTGATATAGACAGACGCGGCAGCGTACTGGCCGGTTCGGTCCTTATCGATCAGATACAGATAGCCGGACATTAAGAAATGAAACAGCCCTCGACAGAGGGCTTTTTAATGCTCTCGGGAAATGTGTTTGCGCCGCTCAAAAAATTAATCAAAAAAACGCTTTACCTCAAGCTTACTTGAGCTTTTATCCTTGTTCCCGTTCTCACAGCATTGTTCATCACAAGGAGAAGAATATGAGACTGGAACATGTGAATCTGGTGGTCGACGACCTGGAAAAAGCGCTGCATTTTTATCGTGCCGTATTCCCGCACTGGCGTGTGCGTAGCGAAGGTGCCGGTACCTGGTATGGCAAGCCCCGCAACTGGCTGCACTTCGGCGATGACTACACCTACATTGCCTTTAGCGATCACGGTGAGGGGGAAAACCGCGAGCTCCGCGGACACCAGGTCGGCTTTGCCCACTTTGCCTTTGAAGTGGCGGATCTCGATGCAACGATAGGGCGACTTGCCGAGGCCGGCTACCCAGTCGCCAAGGACGGCGCCGATAATCCCTATCGGCGAAACATCTATTTTGTCGACCCGGCGGGCTTTGAGGTGGAGTTTGTTCAGTATCTGAGCGACCTTCCCGCCGAGCGCAACAACGACCTGTAATTACAGGTAGGCGTCCTTGAAGCGTCCCCACTGGTAGAAACCCCATTGCCCGACGCG
>JBNKEN010000218.1:0-4990 GCA_050288805.1 Pseudoalteromonas sp. | reverse complement strand
TGGGCTTCGCCGCCGGACAGAGTGTCGGCGCTGCGTTCCAGCGACAGGTAATTGAGGCCGACATTAACCAGAAACGACAGGCGGTCGCGAATTTCTTTCAGGATCTTGTCGGCGATTTTGGCCTTTTGTCCGCTGAACTCGAGGGATTCAAAAAAGCCCATGGCCTCGCCTATGCTCATCATGGTGACCGTAGGCAGGTTGGTGGTATCGATAAACACGTGGCGCGCTTCCTCGCGCAGACGCGAGCCCTGACAGGTCGGGCAGGCTTGGCTGGTCTGGTATTTGGCCAGTTCTTCGCGCACCGAGTTGGATTCGGTTTCGCGGTAGCGGCGGTTCATGTTGTTGAGCACGCCCTCGAATTCGTGCTGGCGGGTAATGAGATCGCCGCGATCGTTGCGGTAGTTAAAGGCGATTTTGGTTTTGCCTGAACCCTCCAATACCACCTTCTGGTGTTCGGGGCTGAGGCTCTGGAAGGGAGCGTCGACATCGAAACCGTAATGTTCCGCCACCGACTGCAGCATCTGGAAATAGTAGAAACTGCGCTTGTCCCAGCCCTTGATGGCGCCGCCGGCCAGGCTCAGTTCCGGATTCTGGACTACCCTATGGGGATCGAAATACTGGCGCACGCCGAGGCCGTCACAGCTTTGGCAGGCGCCGGCCGGGTTGTTGAAGGAGAACAGCCTCGGTTCCAGTTCCGTCATGGCGTAGCCGCAGGTCGGACAGGCGAAATTCGCCGAGAACACCATCTCTTCGGCGGACGGATCGTCCATCGAGGCGACCTGGGCGATGCCGCCGGACAACTCCAGTGCGGTTTCAAACGATTCCGCCAGGCGCTGCTCCAGCCCTTCTTTCACCTTAAAGCGGTCGACCACCACTTCAATGGTGTGCTTTTTGTGAAGCTCCAGGGTGGGCGGATCGGAGAGGTCGCACACCTCGCCGTCGACGCGGGCGCGGATAAAGCCCTGACCGGCCAATTGTTCGAACAGTTTTACGTGCTCGCCCTTGCGGTTTTTCACCACCGGGGCCAGCAGCATGAGTTTGCTGCCCTCGGGCTCTGCAAGCACCTGGTCGACCATCTGGCTGATGGTTTGGGCCGCCAGCGGCAGATCGTGCGTAGGGCAGCGTGGTTCGCCGACCCGGGCAAACAAGAGTCGCAGGTAATCGTAAATTTCCGTGATGGTGCCGACCGTTGAGCGCGGGTTATGGGATGTGGATTTCTGTTCGATAGAGATAGCGGGAGACAGGCCCTCGATGTGATCGACATCGGGCTTTTCCATCAGCGAAAGGAACTGACGGGCGTAGGCCGAAAGCGACTCGACATAACGCCTTTGCCCCTCTGCGTATAAGGTATCAAACGCAAGCGAGGACTTACCGGAACCCGACAGACCGGTGATCACGATCAGTTTGTCGCGGGGAATGGTCAGGTTGATGTCTTTCAGGTTATGTGTGCGGGCGCCTCTGACTTCGATGTTGTCCATGCTATCTCTGCTTGTGTTCGAATTATCGGATTAGTATCTCATATTACGCCGTGAGATAGATCCCGGATCAGGCAAAAATTCGCCTGTGATTGGCGATTAACCCGTAGACGGAGTTATGCTAGACTCTCGCGCTTAACTGTAATTCAAAAAACGAATGTGAACACATGACTGTTTCTTCAGCGCCATCTTCGTTGAACCGGCTAGAAAAGCGAGCCGCCGTTTCTCTGGCCAGCGTATTTGCCTTCCGCATGCTGGGCCTGTTTATGTTGATGCCGGTGCTGGCCATTTACGGTCAGTCGCTGGAAGGTTTTTCGCCGTTGTGGATAGGCCTGGCCATCGGGGCCTACGGCCTGACCCAGGCGTTGCTGCAAATTCCCATGGGCTGGCTGTCCGACAAGATAGGCCGTAAAAAGGTTATCGTCGGTGGCCTGGTGTTGTTTGCCGCCGGTTCCGTGGTTGCGGCGACCGCCGAGTCGATTCAGATGGTGACGGTCGGCCGTGCCTTGCAAGGCATGGGCGCCATCGCCAGCGCCCTGCTGGCATTGGCGGCGGATCTCAGCCGTGACGAACAAAGACCCAAGGTGATGGCGGTGATCGGCATGTGTATCGGCCTGAGTTTCGCGTTTGCCATGCTGCTTGGGCCCATGGTGGCGGCAAGTTTCGGCATCGCCGGCCTGTTCTGGCTCACGGCGGCGCTGGCCGTTCTGGGCATTCTGATCGTCAGCTTTATCGTGCCGAGTGCGGTCAATAAGGCGCCGAAGGGTGAAACCACGGCGGCGTTTTCCGATATCGGAGAACTTATCAGGCATCCGCAGCTGGCTCGTCTCGACCTCGGCGTGATGCTGCTGCATCTCAGCATGACCACCTTGTTTGTCGCCCTGCCTGGCCAACTGATTGCCGACGGCCTGCAGCCGGATCAGCATTGGCAGGTGTATATTCCCGTACTTTTGCTGGCGTTTTTCCTTATGGTGCCCGTGATGATCATCGCTATCCGTAAGGAAAAGGAAAAACAGGCCTTTGTCGGTTCGATTGCGATGCTGATCCTGAGCATGCTGGTCATGGCTCTGGTAGCCGATTCGGCCTGGATGTTGGCGCTCTGTATGCTGGGTTACTTCATTGCATTTAATTTCCTCGAGGCCACCATGCCGGCGCTGGTATCGCGCATTGCACCCGCTAACCAAAAGGGTTCGGCCATGGGGGTGTTCTCGTCGAGCCAGTTCTTCGGAGCTTTTTTAGGCGGTATTTTAGGAGGTTATATTGCCCAGCAGAGTTCGGCGCATGCAGTGTTTGCCGCTGCCGCATTAGTTGGGGTAATATGGCTTATTATTGCTTGGCACATGCAAGTCCCCCCGAGAAGTAAAGTCATCAGCTTGCTGACCGAGCTGGGCTCGGACGATGAAGCGGAACAACTGGCCGCCCGTCTGGTCGGATTGTCCGGGGTGATGGAAGCCACGGTGGTGTGTGACGAAAATCGCACCTACCTGAAAATTAACGAGAAACAATTTAATCTGGAAGAAGCCCGCCGAGTGGCTGGCCTGAGTTGAATACAATAGGAGAAAGTGCATGGCGCGCGGTATAAATAAAGTTATCCTGGTGGGTAATCTGGGCCAGGATCCGGAAGTTCGTTATATGCCAAACGGCAATGCCGTTGCGAACATCAGCATCGCAACCAGCGACAGCTGGAAAGACAAAAATACCGGGCAAGTGCAAGAACGCACCGAATGGCACCGCGTGGTCCTGTTCGGTAAGCTGGCCGAGGTAACGGGTGAATACCTGCGTAAGGGTTCTCAGGTTTATGTTGAAGGTAAACTGCAAACCCGCAAGTGGACCGATCAAAGCGGACAGGAAAAATACACCACCGAAATCGTGGTAGACGGCTTTGACGGTAAAATGCAAATGCTGGGCGGACGTGGTGAAGGCCAAGGTCAAGGTGGTTATCAGGGCGGCGGCCAGTCTCAAGGCGGTCAGTCACAAGGTGGCTACGCGCAGGCGCCACAGCAGCAAGGCGGTTATGCGCAACAACAGGCGCCGCAAAGCGCTCAGGGTTACGCGCCGCAGCAACAGCACAGCGCACCTCAGACACCGCAACATCAGGGTGGATTCGCTCCTCAGCAGCAGCCGCAACAGGGCGGTTTTGCACCTAAGCCTCATTCAGCGCCGCAGGGCGGAGCGTCAAACCCGATGGAACCACCAATCGATTTTGACGACGACATTCCGTTCTAAAAACCAACGGTTGTTATATTTTAAAAATAAAAAAGCCTTGTTTATGCAAGGCTTTTTTATTTCTTATAAGCAATATGGGGTTGGCTGTGCTGCCTGTCCCGGATGCAATGTCGCAGTTTGTGTCTGCTTAAAGTCACCACCGCCAGTGGCAACCATTAATCATCACGCCCTTGCGATCTTTGTGTTTCGCACAACTTCCAGCGCTAAAAAACGGCAAATTTTTACTTTATTTGATCAATAAGTTGTCCCCTTGATATCGCTGTACCCCGCGTGGTTACTTGTATTGTGAAAGATCTTGAACAACACTCATGACTAGAGAAAGCTAACGTATGACGATGAATGAGGACAGGAACTTCAAAACGAGTGGCATGGGGACGCAGCGTATTGATAGGCGCCTTAACCTTTTTGTTACTGGTTTCCAATGTGGCGCTGAACCTGTATCTGCAGCAGAGATTGCGTGTTTCCGGGCAGCAACTGGCGGAGCAGGTCGATAAGCTGGGGCAGATAAGTAAGCCCGTGTTATCCGCGCTGGTCGAAAGCAGGGGATTTGCACTTCCCGGCAAGTGGCAGGCCAGCCAAGGCGTGTTTGCGCTTGCAAGCAGTTCTTTTCGAGCCGGTCATACTCAACTGACCTTAGTTCACCAGCCCGTATGGCTCAGCAACAGCCACCTCTATATTGCGATGAACCTGATTTTGCTCGGGGTTACCGGATGGATCTACCGTCGCTATAGAATGGTTCGATTGAGTCAGGCATCCCCGATCGTGTCCGGTTTAGATGCCGACAGCCTGCTGGACGCGAAACCGCAGTACATGAATACCGACTCAGTGAGCGGGCCGGGCGAAGGGCTGCAAAGCCTGTTTGCGCTGATAGACTGGCATTGCCCCGTTCCCCCCAATGTCGACCTTGATTCCCATCTCGAGCTGATGATGGCGAAGGGATTTTCCGATTTACCCAAGGCGTCGGTGCGGCGCCTGAAGTCAGGCACTATTACTGTGACATTGAACCGTTTGAGGGAATCCAGGCTCGACAGTTATGTAAATCGCCTGCAACAGGTGTTTCTTGAGGCCGGGCGCACATTCCGCCCGGATCTGTCGCGTCGGGATATTAAGGTTGGCTGCTGCAATTACGGCAGCGGGGCTGATCAGGCGCTGGTTTATCAGCTGAGTTTATCGGCGTTGGCCAGCGCCAGACAAAGCGTATGGCAACATGTTTTCAGGAATTCTCTCGACAGTGCCCAAACCCGACTGTTACGCGCACGCTCCGGCGAAATACAAAGTTATCTGCAGCG
>JBNKEN010000217.1:0-15526 GCA_050288805.1 Pseudoalteromonas sp. | reverse complement strand
ATTGTCGACCTCGGCCGCGCTGAGGGCATCATCCGCCGCAATGACGGCATTCCGCGCGAGAACTTCCAGCCGAATGACCGGGTGCGCGCCTATCTCTACAAGGTCTCCCGCGAGACCAAGGGCCCGCAGATCTTCCTGTCGCGCGCTGCACCGGACTTCATGGTCAAGCTGTTCGCCCAGGAAGTGCCGGAAGTCTATGAAGGCGTGATCGAGATCAAGGCCTGTGCCCGCGATCCGGGATCGCGCGCCAAGATCGGCGTCATCTCCAATGACAGTTCCATCGATCCCGTCGGCGCCTGTGTCGGTATGCGCGGTGCGCGCGTTCAGGCGGTATCCGGTGAACTGGGCGGCGAACGTGTTGATATCGTGCTGTACGATGACAACCCGGCACAATTCGTTATCAATGCCATGGCCCCTGCGGAAGTGGCGTCTATCGTAATGGACGAAGATTCGCGTTCGATGGACATCGCCGTTGAAGCCGACAACCTGGCTCAGGCCATCGGTCGTAACGGTCAGAACGTGCGTCTTGCCAGCCAGTTGACCGGTTGGGAACTGAACGTGATGACGGTTGAAGACATGCAGAAGAAGAACCAGGAAGAATCGGACAAGCTGATCAACCTGTTCACCGAAAACCTGGACATCGATGACGACTTCGCAGAGCTGCTGATCAACGAAGGCTTCTCTTCACTGGAAGAAGTAGCCTATGTTCCGGCTAGCGAGTTTATGGAAATCGACGGCCTGGACGAAGACACGGTCGAAGAACTGCGCAACCGTGCGAAAGACGCGTTGACGACGCAGGCTCTGAAGAACGAAGAGAGCCTGGAAGGTGCAGAACCGGCGGAAGACCTGCTGGCACTGCCAGGTCTTGAAAGACATTTGGCATTCGTGATGGCCAGTAAAGGGGTGATCACATTGGAAGATCTTGCTGAGCAAGGCATCGACGAACTGGTAGAAATTACGGGCGTTTCCGAACAGGAAGCGGGTGAGCTGATCATGGCTGCACGTAATATTTGCTGGTTCGGTGAAGAGTAATTTATTAACGGAGGTAACACGCACAATGGCAGAAGTAAGCGTTGAAAAACTAGCCACAGATATAGATACAACTGTTGATAAATTACTGCAGCAGTTCGCCGAAGCCGGCATCGAAAAGGCGTCGGGCGAGATGGTAAGCGAAAGCGAAAAGGCCCAACTGTTGGATCACCTGAGCAAGCAACACGGCGGTACCGGTTCTGAAGGCCCGGCGCGCATGACCTTGCAGCGCAAGAGCAAAAGCACCCTGAGCGTGACAGGGTCAACCGGTAAGGCCAAGTCGGTACAGGTTGAGGTGCGCAAAAAGCGCACCTACGTAAAGAAAAGTGCGCTAGAAGAGCAGCAGGCCGAACAGGCTCGTATCGAAGCCGAAGAAAGGGCCCGTCAGGAAGCCGAGCAGCAAGCTCGCCTTGAAGCAGAACGTAAGGCGAAAGAAGAAGCTGAGCGTAAGGCCAAAGAGGAAGCCGATCGTAAGGCGAAAGAAGAAGCCAAGCGTAAAGCGGAAGCCGATCGTAAAGCCCGAGCGGAAATGACCCCTGAGCAGCTGGCGCAGCATGAAAAAGACCGTCAGGAAGAAGAGCGCCTGAAGCTGGAAGCCGAAAAAGCGGCCCTGGCTAAAGCGGAAGAAGAAGCCAAGCGTCAGGCCGAAGAAGCTCGTCGTCTGGCCGAGGAAAACGAAGCGCGTTGGCAGGCAGAAGAAGAAGAGCGTAAGCGTCGTGAAGCGGAAGCGGATCACCATACGACCACTTCGACCTATGCCCGTTTGGCGGAAGACGAATCCGACGCTCGTGAAGAGAAAGGCGCTCGTCGCACTAAGAAGAAGAAAAAGTCAGGCAAGGAAGAGATTGAAGTTAAGCCTTTTGGCAAAGGTAAAAAGGGCAAGCTGAAGGCGCCTCAGTCGCTGCAGCATGGCTTCCAGAAACCGACTGCCGAAGTGAAGCAGGAAGTACGTATCGGTGAAACCATTACCGTTGCGGATCTTGCCCAGCGTATGGCGGTGAAAGGCGCCGAAGTCATCAAGACCATGATGAAAATGGGCGACATGGTGACGATTAACCAGGTTATCGATCAGGATACGGCGCAGCTGGTTGCCGAAGAAATGGGCCATAAAGTGGTTCTGGTTAAGGAAAATCAGCTGGAAGAAAGCGTACTGTCCGACCGCGGTGAAGAAGGAAAGGCCGAGCCACGTGCTCCGGTTGTTACCGTAATGGGTCACGTTGACCACGGCAAGACCTCAACGCTTGACTACATTCGTCAGGCCAAGGTTGCATCGGGTGAGGCCGGTGGTATTACCCAGCATATCGGTGCATACCACGTTGAAACCGAAAACGGCATGATCACCTTCCTGGATACACCGGGACACGCGGCGTTTACCTCAATGCGTGCACGTGGTGCGAAGGCCACCGACATCGTTATCCTGGTCGTTGCGGCCGACGACGGTGTAATGCCACAGACCAAAGAAGCGGTTCAGCACGCGAAAGCGGCGGGCGTACCTTTGATCGTTGCGGTTAACAAGATGGATAAGGAAGGCGCCGACCCGGATCGCGTTAAGAACGAACTGGCGCAGCTGGACGTTATCCCGGAAGACTGGGGCGGCGATACGCAATACGTCCACATTTCAGCGAAAACGGGTCAGGGCATCGATGAGCTGCTTGAATCTGTACTGATGCAGGCCGAGATCCTTGAACTGACTGCGGTACCGGACGGTATGGCGTCGGGTGTCGTGATTGAATCGCGTCTCGACAAGGGACGTGGTCCGGTTGCCACCATCCTGGTTCAATCCGGTGAACTGAAGCAAGGCGACATCCTGCTGTGTGGTTTGGAATACGGTCGTGTTCGTGCAATGCGCGATGAAAACGGTGTTGAAATCAAGTCTGCCGGTCCGTCTATTCCGGTGGAAGTACTGGGTCTGTCGGGTGTACCTGCGGCCGGTGATGAAGCAACCGTTGTTAAAGACGAGCGTAAGGCCCGTGAAGTTGCCCTGTATCGTCAAGGCAAGTTCCGTGAAGTGAAGCTGGCACGTCAGCAGAAGGCGAAGCTGGAGAACATGTTCTCTAACATGACCGAAGGCGATGTGTCTGAAGTGAACATCGTACTGAAGGCCGACGTACAAGGCTCGGTAGAAGCGATTTCCGATTCACTGGTTAAGCTGTCAACCGACGAAGTGAAGGTGAAGATCGTGGGTAGCGGCGTAGGTGGTATCACCGAAACCGACGCAACCCTGGCCGCGGCGTCTAACGCCATCGTGGTGGGCTTCAACGTCCGTGCCGATGCGTCAGCCCGTAAGGTTATCGAAAACGAGAACCTGGATCTGCGCTACTACAGCGTCATCTACGACCTGATCGAAGAAGTCAAGCAAGCCATGTCTGGCATGCTGGCGCCTGAATTTAAACAGGAAATCATCGGTCTGGCCGAAGTACGTGACGTCTTCAAGTCGCCTAAGATCGGCGCGGTTGCCGGTTGTATGGTTACCGAAGGTGTGGTCAAGCGTTCTAACCCGATCCGTGTACTGCGCGACAACGTGGTTATCTATGAAGGCGAGCTGGAATCACTGCGTCGCTTCAAGGATGACGTCAACGAGGTTCGTAACGGTATGGAATGTGGTATCGGCGTTAAGAACTATAATGACGTGAAGGTCGGTGACCAGATCGAGGTATTTGAGATCATTGAAGTACAACGTACCCTCTAATACCTTGTAATCAAAGTAGTTAAATTCAATGGGGGCGCATGCCCCCATTTGTGATCAAAGTTAGTTTAGTTAGTTAAGTGGTGAAAATGAGAGAATTTTCTCGCACGGACCGAGTCGGTCAGCAAATACAAAAAGAGATTGCAGTGATCCTGCAACGTGAAATCAAGGATCCTCGCCTCGGCATGGTAACCGTGTCGGCGGTGGAAGTATCGCGTGATTTGTCCTATGCCAAAATCTTTATTACCCTCTTCAATACCGAAGATGAAAGCAAGACAAAAGAAAGCCTTAAGATCCTGAATGAAGCCACCGGCTTTATCCGCTCCTTGCTTGGCAAGCGCATTCGCGCCCGTATCATGCCGGAACTGCGTTTCGTGCTGGATAACTCCCTGATGGAAGGGATGCGGATTTCCAACCTGGTCGATTCGGTGATCCGCGAGGACAACCAGAAACGCGAACAGGCCGGTGACAATCCCGAGGGAGAGGACAACGGAAACTGATGGCAAGGCGTAGCAAAGGCCGTCCGCTAGACGGTATCCTGTTGTTGAACAAGGGGTTGGGGTTGTCGTCTAACAAGGCGCTGCAACAGGCGAAGGGTATTTTTTTCGCGCAAAAGGCCGGTCATACCGGTGCGCTGGATCCGCTTGCCACCGGCATGCTGCCGATTTGCTTCGGCGAGGCGACCAAGTTCACCCAGTTTCTGCTCGATACGGATAAAACCTATGTTGTGCGCGCCAAGCTGGGTGTGCGTACCACCACCTCGGATTCCGACGGTGAGGTGGTAAGCACTAAACCCGTGAATGTCACCCGTGAACAGCTGCAGCAAAGAGTCGATGCCTTTATCGGTGAATCGGATCAGTACCCCTCTATGTATTCGGCGCTCAAATACCAGGGTCAGCCGCTTTACAAATATGCCCGCGAAGGCATCGAAGTACCGCGCAAGTGTCGCCGTATTACGGTTTACAGCCTGACGCTGGACGAGTTTGACGAGGCGAACGATGAGGTGCAGATGACGGCGCACGTCAGCAAAGGCACCTATATTCGTACGATCGTCGACGATCTCGGCGAACAGCTCGGCTGCGGCGCCCATGTCATCATGTTGCACCGCTCCAAGGTTGGCAGTTATCCGAGCGACAAGATGGTGCCCGTCGAGGAACTGGAAGCGCGCCTCGCAAGAGCGAAAGAGGAAGAGGTGGAACCGTCAACCTACCTCGACGAGCTGCTGTTGCCGATGGATTCGGCGCTGGTCGATTTGCCGGTGGTCAACATCAGCGAGGAAGAGGGTAAGGCGTTCGGTCACGGTCAGGCCATTACCTTTGCCGATGTGCCCGACGGTGTGGTGAAGGTGGTTGCCGCGGGGCGTTTTATCGGTATCGGTGAGCGCAACGAACAGGGCAAGCTCAAGGCCAAACGCGCACTGTCGAGCGCTGAGGAATAAAGGGCTTGTAGTTCTGCCAGTTCTTGGTAAAATACGGCCCCTCTCGCCTTGGCTGAATTAGTGATCGGCTAAGGCATTATATCAATCCCATTTATTGGAGTTAATTATGTCACTAAGCAACCAAGAAAAAGCAGATATCGTAGCTAAATTCGCTCGTTCTGAAGGCGATACAGGTTCTCCTGAAGTACAAGTAGCTCTGCTGACTGCTGATATCAACAAGCTGCAAGGTCACTTTGCCGATCACAAGCACGACTTCCACTCACGTCGTGGCCTGCTGCGCAAAGTTAGCCAGCGTCGTAACCTGCTTGACTACCTGAAAGGTAAGAGCGTTGAGCGTTACAGCGCACTGATCAAAGAACTTGGCCTGCGTCGCTAAGAATCTGATTTGCAAAAAAAGGGGCTTAATAGCCCCTTTTTTTGTGCGCCATCTCCAAGTATACTTAGCCGCGACATTCGGGCTTGCCCGCTGTCGGTTGGCACCTTATGCCAATTGTAGTACTTAAGCAGATAAGTCCGCTGTCTGCTTAAGTACTGTAATTGGTCGGGTGCTTTTCGTTAAAACCCCACCGTCTCACTTCGCGGGCATTGATACCCTCGGAGTGTTCGGTATTTGCATAAAAGGAATACTTAAGTGCAAGCAATTATTAAAGAATTTCAGTTCGGTCAACACACTGTAACGCTTGAAACCGGCGCCATCGCCCGTCAAGCGGACGCGGCCGTACTGGCCAGCATCGGCGATACCTCTGTTCTGGTTACCGTAGTAGGTCGTCGCGAAGCGGCTGCCGGCCAGGACTTTTTCCCGCTGACCGTTAACTATCAGGAGCGTATGTACGCTGCCGGTCGTATCCCGGGTGGCTTCCTGAAGCGTGAAGGCCGTCCTAACGACGGTGAAACCCTGATCGCTCGCCTTATCGACCGTCCTATCCGTCCACTGTTCCCGGACGGTTTCGTAAACGAAGTTCAGGTTATCGCGACCGTGGTGTCTGTAAACCCTGAAATCCAGCCTGACATCGTGGCCATGCTGGGTACCTCTGCAGCGCTGGCGCTGTCGGGTATCCCTTTCAACGGTCCTATCGGTGCGGCGCGCGTTGGTTTCATCAACGACCAGTACGTACTGAACCCGTCGCTGAAAGAGCTGAAAGAAAGCAAGCTGGACCTGGTTGTAGCCGGTACCGAAAACGCCGTACTGATGGTTGAATCGGAAGCTCAAATCCTGTCTGAAGACGTGATGCTGGGCGCCGTTGTTTACGGTCACGAGCAAATGCAGGCGGCGATCACCGCTATCAACGAATTCAAGGCCGAAGCGGGCAAACCTGCCTGGGATTGGACTGCACCTGAAAAGAACGTTTCACTGGCCGACAAGATTGCCGCCATCGCAGAGCAGAAAGTGGGTGAAGCCTACCGCATTACCGACAAGGTAGCGCGTAAGGAAGCCCTGGGCGAAGCCAAGGCCGAGGTTGTTGAGAAGCTGAATGCCGAACTGGCTGAAGGTGAATCACTGGACAGCCAGGAAGTATCTAAGCTGTTCGGTTCTCTTGAGAAGAAAATCGTACGTGGCCGCATCATTGCGGGCGAAAAGCGTATCGACGGTCGTGATACCGACATGATCCGTGCCCTTGACGTGAAGACCGGCGTACTGGCCCGTACTCACGGCAGCGCAATCTTCACCCGTGGTGAAACGCAGGCGCTGGTTACTGCTACCCTGGGTACAGAGCGTGACTCACAGATGATTGACGATCTGACCGGTACGTCTAACAACCGCTTCATGCTGCACTACAACTTCCCTCCGTTCTGCGTAGGTGAAACGGGTTTTGTAGGTTCGCCTAAGCGTCGTGAAATCGGTCACGGTAACCTGGCCAAGCGTGGTATTCAGGCCGTTATGCCTAGCCTGGAAGAGTTCCCGTACTCAATCCGCGTGGTTTCTGAAATCAC
This sequence comes from Pseudoalteromonas sp., assembly GCA_050288805.1. Lineage (GTDB taxonomy): Bacteria > Pseudomonadota > Gammaproteobacteria > Enterobacterales > Alteromonadaceae > Pseudoalteromonas. The sequence goes on along the minus strand of JBNKEN010000217.1, from coordinate 8,441 downwards.
CGAATCTAACGGTTCGTCTTCAATGGCGTCTGTGTGCGGTACCTCTCTGGCACTGATGAACGCAGGTGTACCTGTGAAGGCGTCTGTAGCCGGTATCGCGATGGGTCTGGTTAAGGAAGGCGACGATTTCGTTGTTCTGTCTGACATTCTGGGTGACGAAGATCACCTGGGCGACATGGACTTCAAGGTAGCCGGTAGCGCCAACGGTATCACTGCGCTGCAGATGGATATCAAGATCGAAGGTATCACCCGTGAAATCATGCAAATTGCCCTTAAGCAGGCAAAAGCAGCTCGTCTGCACATTCTGGGTGTGATGGACCAGGCTATCGACAAGCCGGCCGAAGAACTGTCTGATTACGCACCGCGTATCTACGTTGTGAACATTCCACCTAAGAAGATCGCTGACGTGATCGGTAAGGGCGGTGCGACGATTCGTGCGCTGACCGAAGAAACCGGTACGACCATCGAAATCGAAGACGACGGTACGGTGAAGATCGCTGCAACCAACGGTGAAAGCGCACGCGCTGCCATCGCTCGCGTTGAGCAGCTGACTGCCGAACTGGAAGTGGGCACCATCTACGAAGGTAAGGTTGTGCGCATCGTTGACTTCGGCGCGTTCGTAAACGTGCTGCCTGGTAAAGACGGCCTGGTTCACATTTCTCAGATCAGCTCTGAGCGCGTGAACAACGTTGCCGACCACCTGGAAATCGGTCAGGAAGTGAAGGTGAAGGTACTGGAAGTAGACCGTCAGGGTCGCGTTCGTCTGAGTATCAAAGAAGCCATGGCGCCGCAGCAGCAAGAAGCCGCTGCCGAGTCGCACGAATAATGGTTTGACCTGTAAATGAAAAAGGGGCTGAATGGCCCCTTTTTTTATGCTTTAATGGAAGCCTGAATAGCCCGTGCCGCAAGGCTCAGCTAAGACAAGGATATGGATGAAACTGAAAAAATCCGCGCTGGCGTTGTGTGCCGCCGCAATCCTCGGCGGTTGCCAGAGCATGGGGGCAGTCTCCGGCGAGCATGTGGTCAAGGTGCCTTTTTCCGTTCCGCTGCCTTTCGATTACCGCAGTGAAATAGCCGTGGCTCGTTATTCGGAGCTGCTGGCGCGCACCGATCTGCCCGAGGAGCAGCAGGCGCAGCTTTACTACGATCGTGGCGTGTTGTTCGACAGCCTGGGCATGCAGACCTTGGCCCGTATTGATTTTAACCGCGCGGTCAAGATGAAGCCGGATCTTGCCGAGGTCTATAATTTTCTCGGCATTCACCATACCCTGATGCAGCAGTACGGCAAGGCCTACGAGATGTTCGATTCGGTGCTCGAGCTTAACGAGCAACACGAATACGCCTACCTCAACCGTGGCATTGCGCTCTATTACGGCAACCGTCCTGAACTGGCGAGCAAAGACCTGGGGGAATTCCTGGCGCGTTCGCCGGAGGATCCCTACCGCGTGCTTTGGCTCTATCTGGCACAATCCGAATACCAACCGGAACTGGCGAAACAGACCCTGAAACAACACGCCGGAGCGCTCGATAAGGAAAGCTGGGCCTATCAGCTGGTTGCCCTTTACAGCGGCGAGATCGGTGAGCAGGCGTTTATCGCTAATTTGCGCGAAGGGGTGAATACGCCACAAGAATATGCCCAGCGTCTGTGCGAGGCGTATTTCTACCTTGGCAAACTCTATCAGGCGCAAGGCAAACAGGGCCTGGCGGGAGATTATTTCAAGCTGGCGCTCGCGACCAATGTCTATGAGTTCGTCGAATACAAATACGCGCGACTGGAACTGGATATTATGGCCGGTGTGCAGGCCGGCTGATCTGCTCGCTCGCACCGCTATGCTGGTTTGCTGCTTGCAGATTGCGGCAGCGGCAAACCTGTCACCCAAACTGTTCGACTGGCGTATTCACGCCGGACATATCCTGAGCGCTGAGGAGTTCTATCGGGCTCCTCGCCACCTGACCAGATTGTTTCCCCAGATAAGCGAAAGCCAACTGCGCCTCTTTGCCGAAGAGGAGATTGCGCCTGCGGCCCTGGAACTGGCGCTGCGTTTGATTGCGCGGGGTGAATACGCGGCGGCCCGGCTTTACTGGCGGCCCAATTTGGCAAAGGCGGATAACGCATCGTCACAGCGTTTCGCGGAACTGCTGCTAAACCACGGGCAGTGGGGAGACTTGGACTGGCTGATGCAAGGTGGCTTTTCGCTCGGTAGCGAGGTGTCACACGCGCTGGCGCTGCACCTGAAACAGGCGCCGGCAAATATTTCGAAGGGTTATGCCGACAAACACGCCTTTATGCTGCAACTCTCGGAGGCCAGGCCCGTTGCGGCGTGTCAAAGTAACGTGCTGCTCTTGGCGGATCAGCGTGAGGGGATTATCAAACTGAGGGAATTTGCCCAGCGCTTCGCTCGGCAACCCGAGCCTTATGCGAATGCCATTTGTCTCGTCGGCCCTGTTTATGTGGGCGATGCGTTTGCCTGCTCGCCGGACCAGGCAGGGCGGGCGGATTGCCAGTGGCAAAGGGGAATGACCCGACTCGAAGCCGAATTAGCGCCGGGATTTTCGCATATCGTAATGATGACCCAAGCGGGCAGCGCCAACGTGCGCGGCGGTATTATGCACATTGCCGCCGATCGGGATTACGGGGTTTTTCTTCACGAACTGATGCATTTCAACGGCTTTGAGGACGAATATCCGCTGCCCGAGGCGCGGCGAATGCGCCTTTGCAGGCAGGGGGGACGGATAGCCCCGAATCTGTTTGTTCGCGGTGAAGCCGGGCTGTCGCCGCCGATGGGCTGGAGCCCGGCTGCGAGCTGCAAAGGTACGGGTTTTCAGGCATTCAAACCGGGAACCGAGTGGTCGGTTATGGAATATTATTCAGAGCCCCTGAGTGCGGCTTATCGCGAGCTCTGGCGTAAGCAGCTGGAAAATGAAGATGATTCAAATCCCTATTTTGCCGACTATTTCCGCCGCTTGGGGGATGCCGCACATTGGCGTAATTACGCACTGCAGGCGCGAACGGTGGCCCGGCAAGGCAAAGGATAACCGGACGTTAACGACAACGCTAAAATGTAAATGCGGGTACAAAATGTGTGCAAAGTCCGTCGCTTAAGCTGGACAAGGTGATTCGCCATCAGTATAACGGGCTCAGTCGAATTAAATTATCGGGAAAATTGGCATTGAGGAATGAGGGCAGAAAGCCCTTTCTCATCGATGCGGAGCTGTCATGGATTATTCAGGTGACTTAAAATGAGTTTGTTTTGGCTTCCCTTGCTGCCTTTGTTGGGCAGCATTCTGGCCAGTTTTTCGGGGCGTTTTGGCCGTAACCAGGCGGTCTGGCTGACCGCATCATTGCCGCTCGGCGCGCTTGCCATCGTGCTTAGCCATGCGCCCGAGGTGTTGAGCGGAGAAACTCTTATTCAATCGGTGTCCTGGCTGCCCTGGCTGGGATTGAATATTTCGCTGCGTCTCGACGGCCTGGCCCTGTTATTCGTATTGATGATACTCGGCATCGGCGTGCTGGTGATCCTGTATGCCCGTTACTACCTCAGCAGCGAGGATTCGCTGGCGCGGCTCTACGCCTATTTGCTGATATTCATGACCGCCATGTTGGGCGTAGTGATGTCGAACAACGTGCTGCAGCTGTGGTTCTTTTGGGAGCTCACCAGCATCAGCTCGTTTTTGCTGATCAGTTACTGGTGGAGCAAGTCGGAAGCGCGTAAGGGCGCACGAATGGCGCTGACCGTCACGGGGGCGGGGGGCCTTGCGCTGCTTGCTGGGCTGGTGCTGCTCGGCCAGATCATAGGAAGCTACGATCTGGATGTGATCCTGGCCTCGGGCTCCCTGTTGCGTGAGCATGCGCTGTATCCGCTGGTGCTGGGTCTTATTCTGCTCGGCGCCTTTACCAAATCGGCGCAGTTTCCGTTTCATTTTTGGTTGCCCCATGCCATGTCGGCGCCGACGCCCGTCAGCGCCTACCTGCATTCGGCGACCATGGTTAAGGCGGGGATTTTCCTGCTGGCGCGCTTTTATCCGGTGCTGGCGGGCACCGATCTGTGGTTTATCCTGGTCGGGATGACGGGGCTGGTGACCCTGTTGGTAGGCGCTTACATCGCGTTGTTCCGTCACGATCTGAAAGGGCTGCTGGCCTATTCGACCATCAGCCACCTGGGACTGATCACCTTGCTGATAGGCTTGGATACGGATCTGGCCATGGTGGCGGCGATTTTCCATATTATCAACCACGCGACCTTTAAGGCCTCGCTGTTTATGGCCACCGGCATACTGGATCATGAAACCGGCACCCGCGATATGCGTAAGCTCAACGGCATGTGGCGCTTTTTACCCTATACCGCCACCCTCGCCATGGTGGCGGCGGCCTCGATGGCCGGGGTGCCGCTGCTGAACGGTTTCCTGTCGAAGGAAATGTTCTTTGCCGAGACCCTGCACCAGAGCCTGCTCGGTTCCATGTCCTGGCTTATTCCTGTGTTCGCGACCGTGGCCGGCGCCTTCTCCGTCGCCTATTCCGCGCGCTTTATTCACGACGTGTTTTTCAACGGCGAGCCGAAAAATCTGCCGCGCACGCCTCACGAGCCGCCGCGCTATATGCGGGTGCCGATAGAAATCCTGGTTGCCCTGTGTCTGATGGTGGGCATGTTCCCGGAGTTTTCCGTCAACGGTATTCTGTTGGCCGCATCGGGCGCCGTGCTTGGCCACTCCGCGCCACAGTTCCAGCTGGCGATCTGGCACGGATTTAACCTGCCGCTGATGATGAGCGTGTTCGCCGTTGGCGGCGGCCTGTTTATCTACTCCCAGCGCAAGCATTTGTTCCAGTTCCAGTCGTCCCTGCCTTCCGTGAACGCCAAGCAGAGTTTCGACAGGGGTATCGAACGTCTGATGGAATCGAGTCGTCGGCAAATAGCGCGGCTTGAAAACGGTTCCCTGCAACGCTACCTGCTGCTGATGCTGCTCAGCGTACTGGTATTGGCCGGCGGACCCTTATTTGAAATGCAGGTGCTGAAGGGCGCTAAAGCGACCAGTGATGTGGATGTACACAATGCCATAGGCGCAGCGCTTTTGATGGTGGGCGCACTGGCGACCGTGATCTGGCACCGGGTGCGCCTGGTGGCGCTGCTGATGATTTCAATCGTCGGCCTGATGACATCCCTGGTGTTTACCCGTTTTTCCGCCCCGGATCTGGCGCTGACCCAATTGACTGTTGAAGTGGTGACGGTGATCCTGCTGATGCTGGCGCTTTACTTCTTGCCGCAGCGCACCCCGAAGGAATCGACTTCATCGCGTATACTGCGCGATCTGGGGATCAGCAGCGCCGTCGGCATCGTGATCGGCAGCATCTGTTATGCGCTGTTGACCAGGCCGCTCAATTCCATTTCCGACTTCTTCCTCGCCAATGCGAAAACCGGCGGGGGCGGCACCAACGTGGTGAACGTGATTTTGGTCGATTTCCGCGGGTTTGACACCCTGGGGGAAATCACCGTGCTGGGGATTGCCGGCCTCGGCATATACGCCCTGTTGATGCATTTGCCGTTGTTTGCCCCGAGCCGCGACGGCGACGGGCGGCCGTTTTCCAAGGAGCAGTATCCGCTGCTGCTGACCACCATTGCCCCGCTCCTGATCCCACTGGCGCTGATGGTGTCTGTGTACATTTTCCTGCGCGGGCACAATTTGCCGGGCGGTGGCTTTATCGCCGCATTGGTAACCACCATCGCGATTATTTTCCAGTACATTGCGCTGGGGGCGGAGTATTTCCGCAACCGCATTGCGCTTAACTACCGTAAGTTAATTGCCGTGGGACTGGCCATCGCCGTATTGACCGGCCTCGGCAGCATTGCGTTCGAGCGGCCGTTCCTGACCAGCTGGTTTGATTATTTTGCGATTCCACTCGTCGGTAAAACCGAACTCGCCAGCGCCATGCTGTTCGATCTCGGCGTTTACCTGACGGTGGTCGGCGCCAGCCTGATGATTTTGGCAAGCCTGGGTAACTTAACCGCCAGCCGCTCGGGAAATGAGGTAAATCACTGATGGAATTATTATACGCTTCTTGTGTCGGTGTCCTGGTGGCGGCCGGTATTTATTTGCTGTTGCGGGCCCGCACCTTTCCGGTGGTAGTGGGCCTCACCATGCTTTCCTATGCGGTAAACCTTTTTTTGTTCGCATCGGGACGTCTTAAGGTAAACCAGGCCGCGGTGCTCGGGCAATCTGCGGATTATGCCGACCCCCTGCCGCAGGCTCTGGTGCTGACGGCCATCGTCATCGGCTTCGCGATGACCGCGTTTGTGGTGATTCTGGCTATTCGTGCCCGTGCCGATCTCGGCAGCGATCACGTCGACGGCAAGGCGCCGGAAGAGGAGGAAAGCTGATGAATCACCTGGTTATTTTACCCTTGCTGTTGCCTCTGCTGACGGGCATCGTTTTGCTGTTGCCGCCCAGTGGCAAAAACGTGGCGGTGCGCCGTGTTGTTTCCGTGGCGATGGCGCTTGCGACGCTGATCGCATCGTCGCTGTTGCTGTTTAAGGTGGAAGGCGGGGCGATGCTCTATGCCCTGGGCAACTGGCAGGCGCCGTTCGGCATCGTGCTGTATGCCGACGGCATGGCCGCGTTGCTTGTAGTGTTGACCTCGCTGCTGGCGCTTGCCTGTATTCTCTATGCCACCCGGGGCGAAGACAATCAGGGCAGTTTTTATCATCCCCTGATGCATTTTTTGCTGTTCGGTGTGAACGGTGCGTTTTTCACCGGCGATCTGTTCAACCTGTTCGTGTTTTTCGAGGTGCTGCTGATTGCTTCCTATGCGCTTTTGATGCATGGCGGCGACAAACACACCACGCGCGGAGCCTTGCATTATGTGATCCTGAACCTGGTCGGGTCGGCGGTGTTTCTGATTGCGCTCGGCATTTTGTACGGCGTGCTGGGAACCCTGAATATGGCGGATATGGCGGTCAAGGTGCAGGTCTTGAAGGGCGACGACGCACACCTGGCGCGCATCGGCGGTTATCTGCTGCTGATTGTTTTTGCCCTGAAGGCGGCGTTGTTGCCGCTGCACTTGTGGCTGCCTGCGACCTATGCTACGGCGCGTCCCGTGGTTGCGGCCATGTTCGCCGTGATGACCAAGGTGGGGGTATACGCCATGCTACGGGTCTATACCCTGATCTTCGGCGCTCACGCCGGTGAACTTGCCGGGCTTGCCGACGAGCTTTTATGGTGGCTGGCGCTTGCGACCCTGGTTGTCGGAGGTGTAGGGGTGTTGGCCAGTCAGGATCTGCGTCGCTTGTGCGCTAATCTTATTCTGATTTCCGTCGGCACGCTGGTTGCCGCCATCGCGCTGCAGAGCGTGGCCGCAACGGCGTTTGTGCTGTATTACCTGGTTCACTCGACGCTGGCCTCTGCCGGACTTTTCCTGCTGGCCGATTTGATTGCACGCCAGCGCGGCAAGGTGGGCGACCGGCTGACCGCCGGACGTGGCCTGCGTCAGCCTAGGTTGCTCGGCAGCGCATTTATTCTGGCGGCCGTGGCGCTTGCGGGTTTACCGCCCTTGTCGGGCTTTGTCGCCAAGGTTTGGCTGTTGCGAAGCAGCCTTGATGCCGGAGTGGCGCAGCTGTTCTGGCCGGTTTACCTGCTGGTCAGTCTGGCGGTACTGGTGGCTTTGTCTAAGGCGGGTACGGCCTTGTTCTGGCAGCGCGACCTGACCCGTCCCGGCGTACCGCTGCATGGTCCGCGGGTACTTCGGGTGCAATTGCTGGCGCTGGTGATCCTGCTTGGCGCTTCGCCCGTGATGACGCTTTGGTCCGGGCCCTTGGGGGAGTTCAGCTACCGCGCCGCCGGTCAGGTGCACCATGTGCCGGCGATCGTCGAGCAGGTACTCATGCAAAAAGGAGGGCAGTGATATGCAAGCGAGATCCCGTTGGCTGCCGTCACCGGTACTGAGTCTGGTGCTGTTTTTTGTCTGGCTGTTGCTGAACAACAGCCTGTCGCCGGGAAACTTGATCCTGGCGTTGCTGCTTGCCTGGTTGATACCGCTTTTTACCAGTCGCCTGGAAACACCCGGGCCGACGGTGCAAAGGCCGTTGGCGGCGCTGCGTTACCTGTTGGTTTTGCTTTGGGACATAGTGGTCGCCAATTTGCAGGTAGCGGTGCTGATTTTGGGCCCGAAAAAACGTCTGCGCCCCGGGTTCGTAAAAGTGCCGCTCGATCTTAAGGAAAGCGGCCCCATGACCATTCTTGCCAGTACCGTGTCGCTGACACCGGGAACCATCAGCGCCGACATATTGGCCGAGGGCGAGCGCCGCATTTTGCTTATTCACGTGCTGGACCTGGCCGACGAGGCGGCTCTGGTTCACACCATTAAAGCGCGCTACGAGGCGCCGCTCAGGGAGATTTTCGCATGCTAGAGCAGGTAATATTGGTGGTGTTCGCCATGATAGGGCTGGCCTTGT
>JBNKEN010000216.1:0-9252 GCA_050288805.1 Pseudoalteromonas sp. | reverse complement strand
TTTTGGGAATGATTTTCACCCCTTCAACCATATAGAGCTGAGTGAGCAACTCGGCATCCTGCTCCGGTGAACCTAGCACCTGGGTTGCCATCAGGCTGTCAACCTGAAGCAGGTCGGCAACCAGTTGCAGTTGTTTACTTTCGAGCGGCATTCTGAAACCGAGAAGCTCCAGGGTTTCACGCACCCGCTGATTGTCGACCAGGCGCAGGCTCGCCTCTTGCGCCAGCTGATATGCAATAAAATCAGCCAAACCGTTGTCTAACCACAATCCCACCTGCGCGCCCTCGCCGTAAAAGGGCAAAATCGCCAACGAATGATAGGCAACTTCGTCCTCACTTTGCCCGGCCGGCCACTGCATCCACGCCACCAGGGCGATCGCTGCGGCGATCACAGGTTGCGCAAGCCACACCCAGCGCGATCTTTTTGTTTTGCTTTGTAGGGATTTATCCAGTATTTCGAGCGCCTTTAAGGCATTCCCCGGACGCTGCTCCGGGTATGGCGCAAGCAGGGCCATGGTCAGGTATTTCAGGCGTTCCAGTTCTTTATGCTGCGGTTTAAAGGGAGCAGGCCCGGACAGCTTGGCCCGCATAAGCCCTTCCAGATCCTGCGCCTCATAGGGCGGCTTCATGCAGCACAACTGATAGAGGATCACGCCAACGGCATAGAGATCCGTGGTGGTGTTGTATTTTCCGAACTGTAGCTGTTCCGGGGTTTCAAAAAACGGCGTCCCCACCTTAAGGCAGGCCTTGCTGGAACGGGCAATCGCCGCCATGCCGAAATCGGCAATATAAAGCTTACCCCGTTTGTCGAGCAGGATATTATCGGGTTTGATATCCCTGTGCATAACCTTGTTTTGCTGGGCAAAAACCAGGGCCTCAAGCAGAGACCTGGTCAGCGAAATGATTTCGTCGCGGGACAGCGCCCCCCTGCTCATGCGCTGTTCCAGGGTTTCCCCCTGGATCCAGTCCATGGTCAGAAAATGACGTTCACCGTCCTGGTAATATTCGTGCACCCGAAGGATATTGGGATGGGTAAGCTGGCGCAGCAGCAGGATCTCCTGCTTGAAATCCTGCAGTGCCTCGGGATCGGCGACCTTATCGGCGTGCAGCAATTTAAGTGCAACGCGCGTCTGCAATTGCCTGTCTTCGGCGAGATAAACGCAACCGTAACGGCCGCTGCCCTGCTTTTTAATGATTTCGAAACGACCGGCAAGTACCTCGCCCGGCGCCAAATCTCCGCTGCTTTCGACCTTTTGTGTGACAAACAAATCTTCCGTATCGTCTTCCGCTGGCGTCGGGAATTTGTTCGTCATCAATGGGCGTTCCTTTTAATTCGATAAATCAACTCATAGGGCAGGCCTGCACTTCTCCCTTTCTTCCTTTGCCTCATTTAACCAGGCCTGTAGCGTGTTAACCTGGCTTTGCAGCACGCGGGCTTGCGCGCCCAGTGCTATCTGGCGGGCGAGGCTGGACAGTATTTCCATATCCAGCTCGGTAAGTAACTTTCCTGTTTGCCTGCTGTCTGTATATAGCACACCTATCAGCGAATCGTCAGAAATTAAAGGTAAAGCGGCAAGGGCGGCGATCTGTTTGCGCTGGATGCTCTCCCTGGGGGCCAAAAACTCATCTCGGCTGACATCCATGGCAATAACCGGCGCCTTCGAACCCAGGGCTTTTTCTATTGCCCCTACGCTGCCGGCAAATTCATCCGCCTTAAAGTCCTGCGCCGATATGCCTTGACTGGCGGCCACCTGTAACGCGTTCATCTCGGCCCCCAGCAGGATCAGGCCCCGCTCGGTCCCCGTCAGGTTAACCACGCTGAGCAGCTGCTCCTGCATGGTGCTTTCCAGTGAATGAGCACATACCTGTTCGGTTTGGTTGAGACGCCAGGAGTCATGGGCCCGAATGGCATCCATTTGCTGAGCGGTTTTGGCCTCAAACAGGCAGTCCAGTTCGCCGACGGAAATCAATTCGTCGCCGCACAAGGCGCTGCTGTCGACGCGTACCCCGTTGACCTTGGTACCATTTTGACTGCGGCTGTCATCAAGCAGCCAGGTATTATCGGCATAACGCATTCTGGCATGCTCACGAGACACCGTCGGATGATGTAAGATGAGTTCACATTGACGCGAACGTCCCAGGCGATAATCGCCGCTTTCAAAAAGCTCGGTCTGCACCGCGGGACGATCCGGATAACAAATCGTAATTCTTGCTGGCATAACTACTACCTCTATCAATTCGCCAGGCGCAAACTAAATCTCAGGGTGTTGGCGTAGGCCAGCAATTCGCCGGCGATATTGTCGATATCGCGACTAGAGCGCCATACATCCGGGATTTGACTCGCATCGGCCTGTTCGATCACACTGATAAAACTTCCCACCGCCTTGGCGGCACCGAGGTAATTTTTTTGCGCGATTGCGGATTCAACCTGACCCAACAGCATGTTCAGCGACCCCAACAGCTGGCTGTCGATACTGCTACTGGCCGAGCTGAGGCGCTGGCTCAGATCATCAAGTTTCCCGTTGATAACCACAACGGGCGATCGCAGGTCGGCGGCGATGATAAATTGGGAAAACTTGCCGGTAGTGCCCCTGGCGCGATAACTGCCTTTCCCCATGGTGGTGGTGATGTCTTTAAACTCACCGCCCACGGGCGCCTTGAAAAATCGCAGCGGGGTACCCGGTACATAGTCCAGGTTATGGGTGTGGATATCCACCGTCGCTAGTCCCGAGAAGGAAAATCCCTTGTCTGACAACGGCTCAACCGTGATCATCATGGGAAATGCGGCGTTCAATCCGACATTGGCATCGGGCAACCGGTTTAACAATGAAAAATCGGTTACATCGATCAATTCTGCGCTGAGACCTATGTTTTCAGCAGTCAAACCGACCGTTTTTTCGAAGCTCAGGGTAAAATCAGCCTCTATGCCTCCAGGCAAAGAGATGGCTGCTATCACTTTATTTTCCTGAACTTGGATATTGAGAGGAACCTGCTGCGCGTTTCCCGTCCATGAAAAAACACTCAAGAGCAATCCTGCAAATACTCTGAATGACCACTTCATAACTGCACCTTCACCAAACTGACACTACGAATGCGCTTTTCGCGTTGTTCGTTTTTAAACCTAACCAACAGTTTCAAAAAACGCAAATATCCTTTATAAAAAAGACCCGGAAGGCAATACTTAAGCATTACTTTCCGGGTTTTTCGCCTTGTTTTAACGATAATAGGAATCGTAAGTCCGGCTCATCAGCACCGCAAAGTCGGCGCGGGTAACGAGCTGTTCAGGGTTGAAATAGGCCACCCAGGTAGGCTCCAGGTCGTAGGGTCCCTGCTCGATGCCGAAACGCACCCCCATCAGCGACATATCCAGTGCAACCTTGACGTATCCCTTGTATGCCTCGGGAATCGCGTCTGCATCCACAACCGCCACCTGTTGTCCCATATAGTCGATGGTCAGGTCACCGCTGAAGCTCTTGGCCTGCTCTTCCAGTCCCAAGCTTTGAACCAGGGAATAAGCCAGCTCGTAGCTCTTCACCCAACCGTCCGGGTTGAAGTTGTTACCCTCGCTCAGCATGACAGGCTGCTGATTCTGGATTCTGTTCTTAAGGGCTCCGCCGATTGCCGAGGCTGATTCGGCATAAGAGGCAGCTTCACCCGTAACATCGTTGAACTCGACAGACGGCTCGTTCAGCATGTCTCTTTGCTGGCGAACTGCCGCCCCCATCACCAGGTACTTGGCCAGTTCGATACGCTTAAGCGGCATATCCGGATTGAAGCTGGTCGCATTCTCGCTGTCCATCAGACGCTCGCTGATAGCTCTTTCAATGGCTCCCTGGGCAGGATGTCCCGCTACATCGTCCATGCCGTCGAAACCTCCCGAGTTAAGAATCGAGATCTCTCCTGACAGCGTTTCCGGCAAGCCCGGGCCGTTGGTGACACCGACAGGATCCAGCGTCACGCCGGACAGAGAAGTCAGACCGTAACCTGAAATTTTCCAGGTACCGGGTTGCGCCGGCGCCGAAACGCGGCTTACCCAACTCAGTACCGGTGTAGTCACATTACCCAGATAGACGGTGCCGTCCGGTGCTTCAAGCTTCAGCTTCACGGTATTGGCAAAAGGTTCGGCCGAGGCTGAAATCCAAGCGGCATCTGCACCCACAGTGAATTCAAAGACCTCAGGTTCGCCCACCGGCGAATAGGCGACCTCGAATGGGGTCGGCGCACCGGCGGCAATCAGCTTGGCGTTGGCGTTGAAGGTTTTCAGGTTGTTTACGGTTGCTTTCTGCTCCGGCTCGTAGTCGAGTGCCGCGGCCACCGCCGAATGGGCATTGACATAACCTGCACCCACTTCCCAACGCTCATAACCCGGCATATTGGTTGCCGTTTCCATCAACAATTGTTTTACCGCCAGAGGCGAAAGATTCGGGTTCGCCTCAAGCATAGTGGCAACAATACCCGCAACATGCGGTGTCGCCATCGAGGTTCCTGAGATCATGGTATAGAAAGGCAGGTATTCGGTTTCAATGGCGCCTACGTCTGCTTCACCACCGTTAGACGCGATATTGGTTTTGGCACGGGTTGAGATAATGTCAACGCCCGGTGCAACCACGGTAACCTGATTGTGATAGGTCCAGCGAGTGCCGTCCGGCATATTGAACGAACCGCTTTCGCCGCGCTTACCGCGAGAAGAAAAGTCGATCAGGGTGCCTTGCTTGGTGCCCGCACCGACTGAAACACCCCACGGAATTTGCGCATATGGGTTGTGAGAATCTTCACCGGGACCGTCGTTACCCGCTGCAAATACCGACAACATTCCCAATTTGTAGGCCTTGTAGGACGCCAGGGCGATCGGACCCGCCGGGTCAAACTTGCCGCTGGTACCCCAAGAGTTACTCATCACGCGAATGGGTGAGTTGAAGTCCCAGATATGAGAAATGGCGTAGTCGTATCCGCCCACCGCATCCAGAATCGACAGGCCCGCACCTGAGCCGTAACCGATCAGATCCGCGCCGGGTGCAGCTCCTTTGTACTTACCGTCAGAGTGCGTGCCCCAACCGGCTACGGTACCGGCACAGTGGGTGCCATGACCGACGTTGAGATCGCTGTTTAGCTGGCCTTCGATCCAGGCGCCTTCGACCGGCGTCAGTGAAAGCGCCTGGGCATGGGTGATCCCCTGCACGTTTTCGATGACCTTCTGGCCGTATGCGAGGTCGTCCAGGGTTGCGTCTATGCCCGAGTCGTTGACGATGACGGTGACACCCTTACCGGTAAATTTAGTTCCGTTGCGCTGGTAAAACTCATCGCTCTGGATCCTGTCGACACCGGTCAGCTGGCGAGCCTCGGCGTTGTAATACTTGAGTTGACGGTTGGCGAAGATCGAACGCACACCGGACATACCGGCAATCTTGCTGATCTGTGCCGGTGTCGCCAGCACGCCGACAATGGGCAATGATTTAAACTGTACGCCCTGGGTCACGCCGAGCTTGAGCAAACCGGCAAGTTGGGTACTGTTTAAGGCATCCAATTGGTCGTAACTGACAACCACCATGGTAGAATCCAAAGGCCCCATCTGCTTAAGCTGCTGCTGCAATTGGGAACCGATCACCGCCTGAGCGGTGGCGCTGAGGCTGAATCCTGTGAGTGCTGCACTGAGTGCTAAACCCTTAACTGAAACTTTCATAATCGTTCTCCGCAAAATTGAGAATGGATACTTTTCCTGCCCTTTTATTTCAGCTCAGTTAACAGGAAGTAAATATCGGGATCTCTACTCACGGAGCACAGGGGAAATCCCCTATTGATTCGATTTTTAAAATCGTGGATAACAGAAGGTACCCGCCCCCCCCCGTTAGACTCGCCGCAACAACTTCTCACCTGACTCGACATCGGCAGCGTTATAAAACATTATTTTACTTCCTTAAGGCTTTCTTAAGATTGACGCTTTAATGTCGCAAAAGAAAAATCAGGTTCGACAGGAAGAGGTAATGAATCCGCTCGCCAAACATTCACTTTCATGCAGTACCAATCGCTTTATCTTAGGCCTGGCGTTGCTGTTTACCTTTTTGTTTAACTTCCCGTTTTTAAGTGGTGTGATAAACGAAACCACCAAGCTGGGTTCCTATTCGGCGGCCTTTTTGGCGTCGGTTCCGGTGCTGTTGTTTTGCATTCTGACACTCTTTTTCAGCCTTTTTTCAGTTCCCTATGTGCTGAAGTCAACGGCATTATTACTGACCCTGATTTCCGCCTTTGTGTATTACGGCACCGAGTTTTACGGCATCATTTTCGATTACGGCATGATCCAAAACACCTTTGAAACGGATCAGGCCGAAGCCCTGTCTTACCTTAACTGGCATGCGGTGTGGGTACTGGCGGTTATCCTGATCCCGTCGCTTTACATTATCGGCAAAACAACAATACGTTTTCGACCGCTCAAGCAGGAGCTCTGGCAGAGGGGCAAGCTACTGCTTGCCGTACTAGCCGTCATGGCGGTGATCGTTAAGGCGTTTTACGCCGACTACGCCGCCACCGGCCGCAATCACAGGTACCTGAAAAAAGAGCTGATCCCGTTCCAGTATGTCAGCAGCAGCTACAAGTACCTGCGCGATACATATTTGAAGGACCCGGTTGAATTTAAGGTGTTGGACAATGCGCCTTCTCTAAAGGCTTCGGCAAAACCCAGCATTACCGTGGTGGTAGTCGGTGAAACGGCACGGGCCCGGAATTTCAGTTACAGCGGCTACGAAAAAGAGACCAACAGGTTCACTAAAGACTATAATATCAACTACTTCCAGCAGGTCACCTCCTGCGGCACGGCAACCGCCGTTTCCGTTCCCTGCATGTTCTCCCGCCTCAACCGCGAGGATTTTTCTCGCGCGGATGCCGACAACCAGCAAAACGTGTTGGATTTGGCCAGCCTGGCGGGTGTCGACGTACTGTGGATCGACAACAACAGCGGCTGCAAAAATGTCTGTAACCGGGTAACCACGGTCAAGATCGATCCCAGCCAGGATTCGCCCCTGTGTGACGGAAAATACTGCTTCGATGAAATACTGGTGGAAGAGCTGAACAAGAAACTTGCAACGGTGCGCGCAAAATCGACCCTGGTTGTACTGCATATGATAGGTTCGCACGGACCCACCTATTTCAGGCGTTATCCGGAAAAGGCCCGCGCCTTCACCCCGGACTGTCAGCGCAGCGATATTCAAAATTGCAGCGAGGAAGAACTGGTCAACACATACGACAACACCATTCTCTACAGCGATTATGTCAATGCCGAGATAGTGAAAACGCTGCAACAATACCAGGACGACTATCAGGTCTCCATGCTGTATGTATCGGACCACGGCGAATCACTGGGCGAAAACGGCGCTTACCTGCACGGTTTCCCCTACGCATTTGCCCCTGCCGAGCAAACCCATATCCCGATGTACTTTTGGGCCGGCTCTGAACAACCTGAGTTTAGTCATTGCCTTGAAGGGCAGATGAATGCACAATTGTCACAAGATAACGTATTCCATAGCCTGTTGGGGGTTGTTGGGGTACAGAGTTCAACACTGGATGAATCACTGAATATCTTCAGCCAGTGCAGAAGCTGACGCGAGCAAACTCGCCATTGACAACAGCCGGGGTATGATAACCACGGCTGTTTGCATTTTAAACGGGAAAAACGCGTATTTTCCATGTCATATCAGGCTGCTACAATAGCCTCTAAATTATGCGTTTTTAACGAAAAACAGGCTCGAGAAGAGTTCGAACACAAGTATATGGAGCGGTAATTATGATTTCTGTGGTGATCCCGGCAAAAGACGAGTCGGAAAACATCGGCCTTCTGATCAAGGAAATTAGCCAGGCACTACAAGGCACCGCGCCCTTTGAAGTGGTTGTTGTCGACGACGGCAGCAGCGACGATACCTTTGAACAGGTGCTAAAAGCAGGCGTCGATAATCACTGCACCACACGCGCCATCCGCCACGAGCACAGCCTGGGTCAGAGCACCGCAATCCTGACCGCGGTGCGCCACGCCAAGGGTGACTTTATCGTCACCCTGGACGGCGACGGACAAAACGATCCGGCCGATATTCCCGCTATGCTGGCGTTAGCGGAAACCATTCAGGATCAGGATTTCTGTATTGCCGGTTACCGTAAAAAACGCAAGGACACGGCGTGGAAACGTTTTCAGTCCCGCGTCGCCAATAAGGTGCGTAACGCCATGCTGAACGACGGCGTGCCGGATACCGGTTGCGGCCTCAAGTTGATCCCAAGAGAAACCTTTTTACAGCTGCCGCATTTTAACCATATGCACAGGTATATCCCGGCCCTGGTGCGTCGCCTCGGCGGCAGCATCCATATTCAGGAAGTCAATCACAGGGACCGCCAGCAGGGCGTTTCCAAATACACCGCCTGGAACCGATTGTGGGTCGGCATCGTCGATATTCTCGGCGTCATGTGGTTGAACCGTCGCGGTAAGATCATCCGCATCGCCAAGGTTCAGGACAGCACCGGTTACTGATGTATAAACGTTTCGCAAAAGCGCTCGCCGTCCTAAGCCTGTTAGGCCTCCTGGCCCTGGCAGCCCACTTCGGACTGTTTGAACATTTGAGCGATCGCAACTGGGTGGCGGGTTATGTCTCAGATAACGGTGCACTGGCCTGGTTTGCCCTGGTCGGCGCTGGCGCCTTGTATACCGCTCTCGGCGCCCCGCGTCAGGCACTGGCCTTCGTGTTCGGTTTTACCTTTGGTTCCCTCACAGGCTCGGCGTTGGCGCTGGTCGCCACCTTGCTTGGCTGTATTTCCAGTTTTTACTACGCCCGCTGGATCCTGCGCCGCAGCCTGCAAAAACGTTTTCCCCGCAGGCTGGAGAAATTCGAGTCCCTGCTTGAACATGACACCTGGCTGAAGGTGCTGATGCTACGCCTGTTGCCGGTGGGCAGTAATCTGCTGACTAATCTGGCGGCCGGCACCACGCGCCTGTCGGCGCCGCAGTTTTTCTCCGGCAGTCTGGTGGGCTACATTCCCCAGACCCTGGTCTTTGCCTTTGCCGGTGCCGGCATCGGCCTGTCGGATCATTGGCAACTCATCATCAGCGGCGGCCTGTTCGTGATATCCACCGGGATCGGCGCCTACCTGTACCGAAACCGTCTTAAGTCGCGCGTCGACGAACTCAATCTGGAAGAAATGACACAACGATGAACAAGGTATTCAACGCATTTAACAGCGACGATTACTACCGCGTTTTAAGCGCCCTGTTGCTGCTGAC
>JBNKEN010000215.1:0-49203 GCA_050288805.1 Pseudoalteromonas sp. | reverse complement strand
TTTCGCGCTCAAGGATCTTCTCGGCACCGGCAATGGCCAGGGCAGCGACCTGCTTACGCAGTTCTTCCTTGGCACGGTTGCGTTCGGCTTCTACTTCCGCTTGACCTTGAGCAATGATTTTTTCACGCTCTTCGTGACCACGAGATGTCTCTTCGTCAACGATTTGCGCAGCACGCTTTTTAGCTTGCTCGATGATTTCAGCAGCTTCTGCCTTTGCGTCCTTCAACTGGGCTGTCGCTTTTTCGCGAGCCAGTTTCAGGTCTTGCTCAGCTTTATCTGAGGCAGCTAAACCATCTTCGATTTTCTTTTGGCGAGCTTCGATCGCACCGTTCAGTGGTGGCCACACGAACTTCATGCAGAACCATACGAAAACGATGAAAGCGATTAATTCACCAATTAGAGTGGCGTTAAAGTTCACGACCGCTCCTCCTTAACAAGTCAGTTTATTGTTCGCGTTGAGTACTTTCTGTAATTAAGCAGCGAACAACAGGTACAGACCGATACCTACACCGATCATCGCGATCGCATCGATAAGACCCGCTACGATGAACATTTTAACTTGCAGTTGAGGTGCCAGCTCAGGTTGACGAGCAGCTGATTCCAGGAATTTACCACCCAGGTTACCGAAACCGATAGCGGTACCCAGAGCACCAAAACCGATCAGCAGAGCAACAGCGATATATTTAAGGCCTAGTACGATTTCCATTATTGTCTCCAATATTTTTGTAAATGATTAAAGTTAAAGTTAAAAAAAATCTTTGTAGAGCAGGGCGCTTAGTGGTTGTCTTCCGACGCCATGCTCAGGTAAACAATCGTCAGCATCATGAAAATGAATGCCTGCAGTACGATAACCAGAATGTGGAACACTGCCCATACAAAGTGCAACGGCAACTGGAACAAGCCCAGGGCTGCAATCAGGATGAAGATCAGTTCGCCCGCATACAGGTTACCGAACAAACGAAGACCCAGTGAAACCGGCTTCGCAATCAGAGTTACAAACTCAAGAATGAAGTTAACCGGAATAAACAGGGCTTGAACAACCATGTTCTTCGAGCCGAACGGATGCAGGGTCAGTTCTTTGATGAAGCCCATCAATCCTTTCACACGAATC
The DNA here is from genome assembly GCA_050288805.1 of Pseudoalteromonas sp. GTDB lineage: Bacteria > Pseudomonadota > Gammaproteobacteria > Enterobacterales > Alteromonadaceae > Pseudoalteromonas. The sequence goes on along the minus strand of JBNKEN010000215.1, from coordinate 48,092 downwards.
GAGTAGAAAATGATGAGTGCAAATACACCGATACCCAGCGCCAAAGTCAGGTTCAGGTCGGTTGTAGGCACTACCTTCATGTATACGTCATGCGAACTTTCAGCCAGACCTGCAGAGGTACCGATCAGACCCGCCAGCGCAGGCAGGAAGTCAACCGGGATCAAGTCCATCAAGTTCATCAGGAAAACCCAAACGAAAATCGTCAGGGCTAGAGGAGCGATCAAACGGCTTTTACCGTGGAAGGTGTCCTTCACGTTTTGATCAATGAATTCTACGACCATCTCGATAAAGCACTGGAATTTCCCTGGTACTTCCAGCGTCGCTTTGTTTGCAGCGCGCTTAAAGATCCACAAAAACACCAGTCCAAGACCGATTGACCATGCAAGGGTATCCACATTCAGCGTCCAAAACCAACCGTCGCCAATACTGACCTGACCGTTGGTTAAGTGGTGCTGGATGTAACCCGTAAGAGTTAGCTCTTCACTTGCAGCCATGTTTTATCCCAAAAGTTAATGATTAAAAAAAATCGGCGCCAACCATTGTGTGAACATCACTGATATAAATCCGCAAAAAAAGGGCAGAGCCACAACCGGATAGAACTTAAAAATCAGTGTGAACAAAAAAATCGTTAGCAGAAATTTTAATCCGCTGCCTCGTTTGAACGAGGCAAACACTTGTTTTGCCTTGCTTGCACCCACATATCTGAATGCGTAAGCGGCAAATACAAAATTAGGGAGTACCGCCACAAGTCCGCCTATCAAGGCTGACAACCCGGCATCCACTCCCCAACCAACTAAAACTATTACTGCAGCTAGCGTTGCTACGACGGCCTGAATAAAAACCATTCTAAATGCGGCGAGCCGTAACGGACTCGTCAAACTATTTTTCACGTTTTATTAACCTTAAAGACGCAAAAATTTATCAGGGCCGGAAAACTGGCGAAATTATACTTATTTTTGGTCAGTTTGCAACTTGGACAGGACGAATTTCAGGAGGGAGGCACCGCCCGGACGGTGCGTATTTCGTGGCGACAAATCAACCCGCCATGCCGGGATTGATTCGCTCCAGAATGCCGTCGAGCTCTTCCAGATTAGCATAAGAAATAACCAGCTTACCTTTGCCTTTCTGGTTGTAACTGATGTCTACTCTGGCGCCCAGATTTTCCGCCAACTGTTCTTCTAACTGTTTGACATCAGGGTCTTTTTCTTTTGTTTCCTTGGGTGGAGTCGGTTCCAAAATCGTCCGTACCAGCTTCTCGGTTTCACGTACGGTCAGCGCCTTGGCGACCGCATGACGCGCCGCTTCAGACTGACTTTCACCCTCAAGGGCGAGCAGACAACGGGCATGGCCCATTTCGATGTCGCCATGCTCTAACAAAATTTTCACATCGTCGTTGAGGTTGTTCAGCCGCAACAGATTGGTCACCGTTGTACGTGATTTACCCACGGCATCGGCAACCTGCTGATGAGTCAATTCAAATTCCTTGAGCAGACGTTCGAGAGCTATCGCCTCTTCCATGGCATTGAGATCTTCACGCTGGATATTTTCAATCAGGGCGATCGCAACGGCAGCTTCATCGGGTACATCCTTGATTAAACAGGGAATTACGTCAAGCTTGGCCAGTTGAGCCGCACGCCAGCGACGCTCGCCGGCGATAATTTCATAGCGTTCCTGAGCGATCGTACGCACCACAATCGGCTGGATCACGCCCTGGGCACGAATTGAACTGGCCAGTTCTTCCAGTGCTTCTTCCGACATGTCTTTACGCGGTTGGTATTTACCCGGGCTCAGGAATTCGATCGGCAACTTACGCAACTCGCCCTTATTCACCGGGTTGTCGTTGATTTCCGCCGCATCTTGCAGGGGCGCAGGTTTTGCCGATGTTAGCAGGGCATCCAGGCCCCGTCCCAAACCACGTTTTTTCGCAGACATGAATTTATTACCTCGAAGATTAAGCGACCGCAGCAGTATTTTTTTCTTTTCGGCGCAGCATTTCACCGGCCAATGCCAGGTACGCTTTGGCGCCGGTCGATGCCCTGTCGTAGTACATGGCCGGCGCACCAAAACTTGGCGCTTCGGCTAAACGAACGTTACGAGGGATCACGGTGCGGTACACTTTTTCACCAAAGTGTTGCTTGAGCTGCTCAGATACATCGTTAGCCAGGCGATTGCGCGGATCGTACATGGTTCGCAAAATCCCTTCAATCTGTAATTTGGGGTTCACCAGCTTGGCCAGTTGGGTGATGGTATCCATCAGGGCGGTCAGGCCCTCAAGTGCGTAATATTCGCATTGCATGGGCACCAGCACCGAATCGGCGGCGGCCATGGCATTCACAGTCAGCATATTGAGGGAAGGTGGACAATCAATAAAAATGAAATCGTATTTGTCTCTGACCGAGTCCAGCGCATTGCGCAACCTGACTTCCCGGGCAAACAGTTCCATCAGTTTGACTTCGGCCGCGGTCACATCGCCGTTGGCGGCCACCAGATGGTACTCGCCGGAGGTTTCTTTAACCACCACCTCGTCGACCGATTTATCTTCGATCAGCAAGTCATAAACCGTCGCTATATCGCCGTATTTGTCGACGCCGCTGCCCATGGTGGCATTACCCTGGGGATCAAGATCGACCAACAGCACCCTACGCTTGGTAGCGGCCATGGAAGCCGCCAAATTGACCGCCGTGGTGGTTTTACCCACACCGCCTTTTTGGTTCGCAATTGCTATGACTTTAGCCACGGTATCCCCTGAATATTAAACTTTTTTTAGTATTATCAGATGCCGTTCGGCATCCAGTCCGGGAACGCTCAATGTGATATCCTGCTCGAAGGAAATATCGCCCGGTAATTCGGTAATTTCCTGCTCAGGGTATTGGCCTTTTAAGGCAATAAAGCGGCCTGACTGATCAATCAAATGATGGCACCAGTCGACCATATCCTGCAAGGATGCGAATGCGCGACTGAGCACGCCATCTAATTTAACACTTGGTTGATATTCCTCAACCCGAGATTGTACCGGGGTTACATTGTCTAATCCAAGTGCATGTTTTACCTGGGTTAAAAAACGAACTCGCTTGCCCAGACTGTCAAGTAGCACAAACTGGGTGTCGGGTAGGGCGATGGCTAACACGATACCCGGCAGACCGGGTCCGGTGCCGACATCGATATAATTTTTTCCGCTGAGGTGGGGAGCAACCATCAGGCTGTCCATGATGTGTTTCACCATCATTTCTTTCGGATCGCGTACCGACGTCAGGTTGTAGGCCTTATTCCATTTGTCGAGCAGCTCGACATAATCAACCAGCTGCCCGATCTGTTTGTCGGTCAGGGCAATATCAGCTTGCCCTAACAGACCTTCTAATTGTTGTTTTAACACTGTCTATTCAACTCGACTACGCGGTTTTACGTAGCATGCCTTGCTTTTTCAGATACACCAATAATAGCGAAATAGCGGCCGGGGTGATACCAGAAATACGCGATGCCTGACCTATGGTTTGCGGGCGCGCGTCCGTCAGCTTGGCAACGACTTCGTTGGACAGGCCGGAAACCTGCGAGTAATCGAACTCACCCGGAAGCAGGGTTTGTTCGTGGCGCAGTTGTTTGTTGATCTCATCCTGTTGGCGAGCAATGTAACCCGCGTACTTGGTTTGGATCTCCACCTGTTCCAGCGCCTGTTGATTGTCGGATTCGGACGCCAGGCCATCGATTTTCATCAACTCGTTGTAGCTGACTTCCGGGCGACGGATCAGATCTTCCAGACTCGCCTCGCGGGTCATGGGTGATTTCAGCAGCGTGTTTACCTCATTGAAGGCAGGGTGATCCTTGTGGATCCAGGTTGAACGCAAACGCTGGGTTTCCTGCTCAATTACTTCGAGCTTTTCGTTAAACGCCTGCCAACGCTCATCGTCGACCAAGCCCAACTTGCGTCCCTGTTCGGTTAAACGCAGATCCGCATTGTCTTCGCGCAACAGCAAACGGTATTCCGCGCGGCTGGTAAACATACGATACGGTTCTTTGGTTCCCAAGGTAGCCAGATCGTCGATCAATACACCAACGTAGGCCTCGTCACGACGCGGTGTCCAGGCATCTTTGCCCTGTACCAGCAAAGCGGCATTCATCCCGGCAATCAGACCTTGCGCGCCGGCTTCTTCATAGCCCGTGGTACCGTTGATTTGGCCAGCAAAGAACAGGCCGTTGATAAATTTGGTTTCCAGAGACTGCTTGAGATCACGCGGATCAAAGAAATCATACTCGATGGCATAACCAGGGCGGCAAATATGGGCGTTTTCGAATCCCTTGATCGAACGCACGATTTCAACCTGCACATCAAACGGCAAACTGGTTGAGATCCCGTTAGGGTAGAGTTCGTAGGTGGTCAGGCCTTCCGGTTCAACAAAGATCTGGTGTTTTTCTTTATCCGCGAAACGCACGATCTTATCTTCGATAGACGGGCAATAACGCGGGCCAATCCCTTCAATCACACCTGAATACATGGGCGAACGATCGAGATTATTACGGATCACATCGTGTGTTTTTTCATTGGTGTAGGTGATATAGCAAGGGATTTGTTGTGGGTGATCACTTGCTTTCCCCATGAAAGAAAACACAGGTGTCGGGGTATCACCAGGCTGCGCCTGCATAATACTGAAATCAACGGTACGTGCGTCGATGCGCGGCGGAGTACCGGTTTTAAGGCGATCAACTCTAAATGGCATTTCGCGTAAACGCTGAGCCAGAGCGATTGACGGCGGATCGCCGGCGCGTCCGCCCTTGTAGTTCTCAAGGCCTATATGGATCTGTCCGCCCAGGAAAGTACCGACCGTCAGTACCACCGCCTTACCGCGAAACTTCAGACCCATCTGAGTGACAACACCGGTAACACGATCATTCTCTACGATCAGATCATCACAAGATTGCTGATAGATCTTCAGGTTTTCTTGTTCTTGCAGAATCTTTTGGATGGCGGCTTTATACAGCGCACGATCGGCCTGTGCGCGAGTCGCTCTTACCGCAGGGCCTTTCGAAGAATTCAAAGTGCGGAATTGGATCCCGCCCAGATCAATGGCTTTCGCCATGGCGCCACCCAGGGCATCGATCTCTTTTACAAGATGGCCTTTTCCGATCCCGCCAATGGCCGGATTACAAGACATTTGACCTAACGTATCCATATTGTGCGTTAACAGCAGGGTATTCATTCCCATGCGGGCCGATGCCAAAGCTGCTTCGGTACCTGCATGTCCTCCGCCAACAACGATAACGTCAAATTCTTCGTGAAAAATCATCAATAGGATCCTACTTAAATTAACCAGCAAAATCGGAAAGGGAGCGTATTCTACCTGTAAATAGAGCGAAGGGAAACGGTTAAATAATGTTCAGGATCTGCGAGGTTGATCTTATATAAAATAAAGGATCTTTTAAAAGATCTTTTATTGATCTTATATTTAGTATCGCGATCTTCTGTTGATAACCTATTTTTTCCTTTTAAATACAATTTATTGAAACAGATCTATAACTGTTAGTATGATCGGATCTAACGGCTGATATCCTTTGATCAAGATCGCGTTTTATCCACATTGAGATCTGCCTATATTTTTATTCAGTGCATAATCATGGTTAAAAACGCAGGATAATCATCGGTTATCCACATGAGACCGTGAAAATATACCTTCCTGTATATAACTTATTGATAAAGATCGTCTTTCAGATCATTGCCAATTAACTCATTTTTCATCATTAACCGCAGAAAGCCAGCCGGGAAGCCATTCAAGTGCCTGATCTTCGGGTAACTCAGGCTCAAGCACATCTATTTCCAGTCTGTCGGCGATGCGTTTTGCGCCTTTTTCCTGCAGCAGGAGATCCAATTTTGCAGCCGCCTGGTTAAAGGTGTCATAACTGCGATCACCTATTCCTATCAGGCCGTACGCGAGACCTGTCAGATCTGAAGCTTCGATCTCGGACACAAAATTGAGCAAGTTATCGGGGTAATCACCGGCACCATAGGTTGAGGTACAGATCAGCCAGACGCCTTTTTGCCTGTTTATCTGGGCCAGTTCCGGGCTCAAATGAAGTTCATATTTTATTGATTTAGCGCCAAATTCTTCGGCTATTTGCTCGGCGACATATTCGGCATTGCCCATTTGACTGCCGACGATCAGGTGAATTCTGGTTTCCATTTAAGTTACTGGCTTGATCCGAATTAAGGGGATCATAGTGAAATTGGGACCTGGGTGAAAGGGCGTTTTGTCTAAAGTGGATAAATCAGTATTGCTCGTTTAATGAGCGCTAAGGCTTAATGCATTGTTAAATAAGGATTATAACTTAAAAAATAGGTTGATCTTCTTGTTGATAAGCGGGGATCTTTCTTGGGGCAAGTACTTCGTCTGGTCAGCTTGATCGCGCTAAATAATCGATGTAGCGAGAGGTATGAAGGAAAATGTCTAAAAGGATCTCCGTTGTGGATAGATCTATTCAAGATTCGGATCGTTATTAATAAAAGCATATTTCTGTATAGATCCTTTCTGGCCTGTTTCATGTCTATTTGTTCTAAATAAACAGGAAATTTGCACCTTAAACGGGCTCGTCGGGCGCGTTTGTTGCCTGTGTTGAGACGTCTTTGCTTATTTTATCGACAACTAAAGCCGCCGTCATATCACCCAATACATTGACGACGGTTCTGCACATATCGAGGATCCTGTCGACCCCAAGCAGGAGTGCCAGGCCAGCCTGAGGGATCCCTATATTGTCCAGCATCATGGCGAGAATCACTATGCTGGCTCCTGGAGTTGCCGGTGAACCCATACTGGCAAAGATAGTCATGGTAACGATCAGCAAAATCGCGCTTGAATCGAGTTCGACGCCAAATATGGACGCCAGAAAAACGGTGGCGACCGCCTGATATAGCGCCGTTCCCGCCATGTTGATGGTTGCACCGAGGGGAATAAGAAAACGCACCGTGGTTGCGCTGACGTGCACCCTTTCTTCGAGCGCTTTTATCGTCAACGGCATCACCGCGGCGGAGCTTGAGGTAGAAAAGGCAAGAAGCAGCACCTCTCGGACATTGGCAATAAATAGGGATAACTTGGTCTGCGTATAAAACGCAATCAGCAGAAAATATAGGGTGGCTACAAGCATAAGGCCGAGCAGTACAGTGAACACATAGACCAACATTCCCGCCAGCACGTTTAACCCCACGGTCGAGGTGAGTTTGGCTATCAGGCCGAAGACGGCCAAGGGAGCGATTCGCATGGCCCAGGCAACAATGGCCATGCATACCTCCTGAATACTTCCCAGCAGGGCATAGAGGGGGGCGGACTTGTCGGTAGGAATGCTGAGCAGCGCAATGCCGAAGACGATGGCGAAAACCACGATACGCAGCATGTCACCGGAGGAAAAAGATTCCAACGGGTTGTTCGGCAGCAAGCCGACGACCTGCTGCGGCAGTTCAGATAAGCTGGGCAACGCGGCCTTGGTTGCCGGAGAGAATGTTTCCTGGGCCATAGAGGCTCTTATTTGTGCCGAATCAATATAACTGCCCGGATCTATCCATTCGGCAACCAGGATCCCCGTGGTGGAAGAGAATGCCGTGGTGATAAGAAAGAAAAGTCCGCCGTAAAGACCAAGCAGCTTGAGTTGATTCATATTGGTTGCGGCGGTCAGCCCGCGCATTACGGAGGCGAGGACCAACGGCACCACTATCATCTGGATCAGGGCAAGAAAAAGGTGGCCTGGCAGGGCGAGCCAGCTCGAAATAAGCAGCGCGGTCTTTGCTTCCAGTAACCCGAGATCCGGGCCGAGCAGAACGCCCACCAGCACTCCGAAGAGCAAGCCCACGATGACCTGAAGCCATAACTTTCGTTCTATCAGCTTTTGTAATTTGGCGGAGAGTTTGCCGAGCGAAGAGAGGTTTAAATATTCCAGCGAAAACATGGCGCAGCGACTTGTCGGTTTTTATCTAAGCGTAGACGCAAACCCGCTAAGTGCTACTTTGAAAACCGCGGTGAAAGAGGGGGAAACAAGGTTTCCCCGGGGATTATTTACCGATACAGAAAGAGCTGAAGATCTTGCCGAGCAGATCGTCGGAGGTGAATTCACCGGTGATCTCGTTGAGGTATTGCTGGGCCAGACGCAGTTCTTCCGCCAGCAGTTCGCCGGCGATATGCAATTCAAGCTGTTCTTTGCCGGTATACAGGTGCGTAGCGGCGTTGGCGAGGGCATCGAGATGACGACGGCGGGCCATAAAACCGCCTTCCGTCGCGCCCTGGTAACCGATACAGGTTTTCAGGTGTTCCCTGACCAGCTCGATACCTTCTGCATTTTTCGCGCTCAGGCGGATCACCGGGTAGGCGCCTTGTTCGTCAAGGCCTATGGTATCGCCGGAAATATCTGCCTTGTTACGGATCACGGTGACACCTAACCCTGCGGGCAGACGATCCATAAATTCAGGCCAGATGGCATGGGGATCGGTTTCCTTATTGTCGGTGCCGTCCAGCATAAAGAGGACGCGATCGGCCTGGTTTATTTCTTCCCACGCGCGTTCTATGCCTATCTGCTCTACCTTGTCCGGGCTTTCCCTGAGACCGGCGGTATCTATGATGTGCAAAGGCATGCCGTCGATATGGATATGCTCGCGCAGTACGTCACGAGTGGTGCCGGCGATGTCGGTAACGATCGCCGCTTCGCGGCCGGCAAGGGCGTTGAGCAGGCTGGATTTACCCGCATTCGGACGGCCGGCGATAACAACACGCATGCCCTCGCGCATCATAGCGCCCTGTTTGGCCTGATCGGTCACCGATTCCAATTGGGTGATGATAGCGTCAAGATCGCCGGCAACCTTACCGTCGGACAGAAAGTCGATCTCTTCGTCAGGGAAGTCGATGGCCGCTTCCACGTACATGCGCAGATGGATTACCTTTTCCACCAACCCGGAAATACGATTGGAAAATTCCCCTTGCAGCGAGTGCAGAGCGCTCTTGGCCGCCTGCTCTGAGGTGGCATTGATCAAGTCGGCAATCGCTTCGGCCTGTGCGAGATCGAGTTTATCGTTAAGAAAGGCGCGTTCGGAAAATTCACCTGGTTTGGCGAGACGAACACCGTCGAGCTTGCTTATTTCCTTGATCAACATGTCCAGTACAACGGGGCCGCCGTGGCCTTGCAGTTCCAATACGTCTTCGCCGGTAAAGGAGTTCGGGCCGGCAAAATACAGGGCGATACCCTGATCCAACTGTTCGCCGTCGAGGCTGCTAAATGCCAGGTATTCCGCATAACGGGTTTTGGGGCAATGGCCGAGAATGCGCTCGGCGACGTTTTTGGCCAAGGCGCCTGAGACGCGAATAATCCCGACGCCGCCGCGGCCCGGAGCCGTAGCCTGCGCTACGATAGTGTCTTGATTCTGCATGGTTGCACTTGCTGCGTGAAATTTGCCGCTATTGTAACCGAAAGGCGGGTGTGTCGCTATGTGAGGAAAGGCACAAAAAAGCGGCCGTGAAGGCCGCCTTTTTAAGTCAGTATTGCGAATTATCCGCGTACCTTAATGCCTTTTTTCTCCATGCCGCGATAGATGATCAACATCTGGGCGATAGAAATCAGGTTAGATACCAGCCAGTAAAGCACCAGGCCGGACGGGAACCACAGGAAGAAGACGGAGAATACCACCGGCATCCAGGTCATCATCTTCTGCTGCATCGGGTCGGTGACCGTCATGGGCTGCAGCTTTTGTGTCAGGAACATACTGGCGCCGAACAGAATCGGCAGAACGAAGTAGGGGTCTTTTGCCGACAGGTCATTCAGCCACAGCATAAAGCCCGCGTGGCGAAGTTCTGTAGACTCCAGGAATACATAGAAAAGCGCGAGGAAGATAGGCATTTGCAGCAACAGAGGGAAGCAGCCGCCCATCGGATTTACTTTTTCCTTGCGATACAGCTCCATCATGGCTTGGCCGAATTTCTGGCGGTCGTCGCCATACTTTTCCTTCAGCGCCGTCATCTTAGGCTGCAGCATGCGCATTTTCGCCATCGAGGTGTACTGCGCCTTGGTAAGCGGATACAGCAGGCTTTTCACTATCACAGTGATGGCGATAATAGCCAGACCCCAGTTGCCCAGCAGGCCGTACAGCCATTTCAGCAGATTGAACAGAGGTTGTGAAATAAACCACAGCCAGCCGTAGTCGACCGTCAGATCCAGATCCGGCTGCAGGGCTTCCAGCGCATCGCTGTCTTTAGGGCCCATATAATAGGTTGCAGACAATAGCGCTGTTTGGCCTGCTGCAATATTTTGTGCCTCACCCTTGATGCCGATAATAGCCGCATCGTTAGAGATCAGACGACTGTATACGGTATTTTGCTGATTTTGCTCCGGAACCCAGGCGCTGACGAAATAATGCTGGATAAAGGCTACATAGCCGCCCTGAGTGGTCTTATTGAGGTTTTTGTCGGCCATATCGGAGAAAGAATATTTCTCGTAAGGCTCTTCTTCAAGGCCATAGGCTGCACCCAGATAGGTTTGATCGACCATACCGCCTTTTTCCTGAACGGAGCGCTTGATTTGGGTGTAAAGTTGCACCTGAACCGGCGCGGCGCTGGCATTATCTACCAGGTACTCGAGTTGAGCGTGGTACTGACCTGCTTTAAAAACATAGGTCTTGGTGTATTTAACGCCCTTGGCGTCCGTGTAATAAAGCGGTACGCGCAGCTCATCGTCGGATAAAGCGAAATGGGCTTTTTCTGTGCTGTAAACCGGGCGACCGGCTGGATTACTATCCGGGCCGTTAAGGCCAACCAAACCACTTTGTGAGAAGTACTGCTTGCCTTCGAACTGACCTAGCAGCATGAAGGGAGTATTGCTGCCCAAGGTTTCTTCAAACTTAACCAGGTCCGCTTCGACGATATCGCCGCCTAAGGTGTCAATGGTGACCTTAAGTACGTCGGTATCTACGGTGATCAGGTTACGTTGCGGAGCAGCTGGTTGTTCCTGTGCCGCCTGATCGGATTCAGGGATGAAGTTGTCATCGGCCTTGGCATTTGAAGGGATTACTTGAGTTGTGGCACTGCTATCGATCTGCTTGGGTGTATTGTAATCGAGATTCCATTGCTGAAATAACAAAAACGATACCAGCAGCAAACCGATAAATAAAAACGTGCGTTGCGATTCCATAACAGCTCTTATTTCTCGTGTTGGTGGTTGATGTTAACTTTCTTGTTTGGCACGGGATCGTCGCCGCCCGCGCTTAAAGGGTGACATTTTAATATGCGTTTCAATGCTAACCAACTCCCAATCACGACTCCGTGCAAATTAATTGCCTGAATTGCGTAGCTGGAACAGGTTGGATTAAAGCGACAGTGCGGACCGAGAAGCGGGCTTATCCACAATTGGTAGCCTCGGATCAATAACAACAGAGCGCGTTTGGGTATATCAAAAAGATGTTTTATCAGACTCATTGTTAATACCCAAATTAACGGCGTTGCTTGCCGCTAAATAGCATGATTAAAAGGTGAGCTAACGATACCTTAATTAAGGCGCTAATTCTATCGATATCCGGCTTATTGGCCTTTTACGGGCGCTTTTTTCGGTTTCTTGTAATGAGGGCGAGGCTTAGCGGCGCCGGGTTTGCAGCGTTCGTTAATTTTGCGCCATAGCTTACCGAGTTGCTTACTCAGTTCTTCGTTGGGAAGCTCATCGATACCGCTTTTCACCATCAGCACTATGTCTATGTTGTCCATCTTATGCTGGTTTAAACGGAAGCTTTCCCGTGCGAGTCGTTTAATACGGTTGCGCTGACATGCTTTTTTAACACGTTTTTTGGCAATGGTTAAACCGAGACGCGGGTGAGTTAAGTCGTTTGGTTTTGCTAGTAAGGTAAAGTAGGGAGTTGCTGCGCGAGCAGGTTCATTAAATATGCGGGAGTAATGCGAGGGAGTTAACAGACGTAACTCCCTGCTGAAGCGAAAGTCTTCCACTTATATATTAAGCAGAAAGTACTTTACGGCCTTTAGCACGACGACGAGCCAGTACTTTACGGCCGTTCGCAGTTGCCATGCGTGCACGGAAACCGTGAGTACGCTTGCGCTTTAGTACGCTAGGTTGAAAAGTTCTTTTCATAACAATTCCATCCGATCGGTTAAGGTTAAAACATCCTATGCAGGTCGCGATCCTGGCACAGGTGCCATTGCGAGCGCGAGATATTATAGATAGGCCCCCTTAAAGTCAATAATAAAAAGCGCCGCACGGGTAAATATTGTTACCTAGATCTTTGTTAGGATCTGATGGATCCTAACTTTAGACATAGTTTTCCACAGCGATTGTTTAAAAAGTGCATAAATGCTCTGGAAAAGTCCGAAGGATCCCTTTTTATCGGCCCGATCCCGCCCTTATCCCGATTGGATCCTGACCCGGATCGCAAAATAAAAACATTTTAATTTCAGTATGTTAGTTATCATTTAGAGTAAGAGCACAAATTAAAAAAAAATCAATATTGAAGTTGTGGATAAACTGCATTCATAATGGTATCCCTTTTGCGCCCAGAACGCGCAAAAAATAGCTATTTTTACTGGGATTTTTCACTATTTTGGTGACCGGGTATCCGGATTTTTCATTTGGGAGTTAACAGTGTATCTGTCGGTCTGGCAAAGTTGTTTGTATGTGCTTCAGGATGAGCTGCCTTCTCAGCAGTTCAGTATGTGGGTAAGACCCTTACAGGCCGAAAGCACCGAAGATACATTGACCATTTATGCTCCAAATCGTTTTGTACTCGATTGGGTAAGAGAAAAATACTTAAACAGAATCAATGAATTGCTCGTTGAAATCTGTGGTGACGAGGCACCCGAACTTCGCTTTGATGTCGGCAGTAAGCCCGTGGTTCAATCGTCAGCGAGCTCTTTCTCTGACGAAATGTCCGGCACAACCGTCCAAAGTGCAGTGGCCAAGGCTCAGCCGATACCCGTGCCCGTAGAGCCAGCCCCCAAGTCGATGCATAAATCGAATATTAAGGAAAACTATACCTTTGACAATTTTGTCGAGGGTAAGTCCAATCAGTTAGCCAAGGCCGCCGCAACACAAGTCGCAGACAATCCAGGCTCTGCATTTAACCCCGTTTTTATTTATGGCGGAACCGGTTTGGGTAAAACCCATTTGCTTCATGCCGTAGGTAACGGGATTCTGGCAAAAAAAGAGAATGCCAAGATCGTCTATATGCATTCGGAACGCTTTGTTCAGGATATGGTTAAGGCGCTTCAGAACAATGCTATTGAAGAATTTAAACGCCATTACCGTAGTGTTGATGCCTTACTGATTGATGATATTCAGTTTTTTGCCAATAAAGAGCGCTCCCAGGAAGAGTTTTTTCATACCTTTAACGCCTTACTTGAAGGTAATCAGCAGATCATTCTTACCTCGGATCGTTACCCCAAGGAAATTGAGGGGGTAGAGGACAGGTTGAAGTCACGTTTTGGTTGGGGATTGACGATCGCGATCGAGCCTCCGGAACTTGAAACCCGGGTTGCAATCCTGATGAAGAAGGCGCAGCAAAGTAACATTAACCTGCCTCATGAAGTCGCCTTTTTTATTGCTAAAAAGCTTCGCTCAAATGTTCGTGAGCTTGAAGGTGCACTTAATAGGGTGATAGCGAACGCTAACTTCACCGGGCGTCCCATTTCTATCGATTTCGTTAAGGAAGCGCTCAGGGATCTGTTGGCCCTGCAGGATAAGTTGGTAACGATTGACAATATTCAACGTACAGTTGCCGAGTATTATCGCATACGGGTTTCCGATCTGCTTTCTAAGCGCCGCAGTCGCTCTGTCGCGCGACCCAGGCAGGTTGCCATGGCTTTGTCTAAGGAATTGACCAACCACAGTCTGCCCGAAATTGGCGATGCTTTCGGCGGGCGTGACCATACCACGGTTCTTCATGCATGCCGCAAGGTAAAGGCCCTGCGTGATGAGAGCCATGAAGTAAAAGAAGACTATCAAAACCTGATTAGAACCTTGTCATCGTAAGGACTGACTTTTTATGCAAATAACAATATCAAGAGATCAGTTTCTAAAGCCGCTTGTGCAGGTATCCGGCGCAATCGAGCGTAAGCATACTCTGCCAATTCTCTCCAATGTCTTGTTGGAAGTGGATAACGGCAAATTATCTATGACGGGCACGGATCTTGAGATTGAACTCGTTGCCTCGGTGGATTTGCAGCAAGATATCCCGGACAGTAAGCTGACGTTACCAGCCAAAAAGCTGTTGGATATTTGTAAAAGTCTTCCTGACGGCAGCGAAATTACTCTGTCTACCCAAGATCACCAGGTGTTGTTGACCAGCGGTAAAAGCCGTTTTTCGTTGGCCTCTTTGGCGGCCGAGGACTTTCCCAATCTTGAGCAGTGGGAAGGCGAGGTTGAGTTTCAGATAAGTCGTCTCGAATTGCGTAAACTTCTTGAAAGCACCCATTTTTCTATGGCGAATCAAGATGTTCGTTACTACCTTAACGGTATGTCTTTCGAGGTGGACAACAGCGAAATTAAAACGGTCGCTACCGACGGGCACCGTCTTGCCCTGGCACAAAAGCAATTACCCGTTTCGTTAAATACGCAGCGTCAGCTGATCATCCCTCGTAAAGGGGTTCAGGAGATCATGCGTTTGATGGTTGCCGATGATGAACCCGTTACGGTCCAGTTCGGCACCAACCATATACGTATTCTCGATAAGGAATTTACCTTCACCAGTAAACTGGTCGACGGGCGTTTCCCCGATTATCGACGAGTGCTTCCGCGCGGCGGAGATAAAATAGTGACCGCAAACCGCGACTGGTTGCGAAGCGCATTCAACCGAGTTTCTATTCTTTCCAATGAGAAGTTCCGCGGCGTGCGGTTGAATCTGTCTAACGGTATGTTAAAAATCACCGCAAACAACCCGGAGCAGGAGCAGGCTGAAGAGGTTGTTGAAGTAATGTATCAGGGCGATCCCCTGGAGATTGGCTTTAACGTCTCTTATCTTCTTGATGTGCTCAATACCTTGCGTACGGAAGACGTCACTATCACCTTAGCTGATTCAAACAGCAGTGCCTTGGTTGAGGGTACCGGGGATGGGGAAGCCATGTACGTCGTTATGCCCATGCGATTATAGGACTGCATGAGTCTTATCCAGTTAAGCCTCAAGCAGTTCCGCAATATTGAGGCCATTACCTTGGCCCCTGTCGACGGGGTCAATGTTATTTTTGGCGAGAACGGTAGTGGGAAAACCAGCCTGCTGGAAGCTATCTACTACCTTTCCCATGGGCGTTCATTTCGTACGAATAAACATAAAAATATTATTCAGCATCAGCGCCCGGACTTTGTCATTCATGGTAAAAAGCAAGTCCAGAACCTTACTATCCCACTCGGTATCTCAAAAAGCCAAGGCGGTGAAACGCAACTTAAGATTCAAGGAAAAAGCAGTCGGCGTATTTCCGAATTGGCACAGTTGTTACCCGTTCAAGTCATTACCCCAGAGAGCTATTCCCTTTTTTTTGGCGGACCCAAAGAGCGGCGGAGGTTTTTAGATTTGGGGTTGTTCCACGTGGAACATGAATTCTTTTTGCTTTGGCAAAGTTTTAACAAGGTACTCAAGCAAAGGAACGCCTTATTGCGTACAAAGCCAGCAAATTATTTCCAACAAATACGGCTTTGGGACAAAGAATTTGTTAGACTGGCAGAACACATTAATCGCCTTCGTGTTGCTTATATAGATAGGTTTAAAGACGAGTTTTTTGATAAAATGTGTGCAGACTTGCCCTTGGTTAAACAAATTGAGGCAAGATTCAATCCAGGTTGGAAAGGCGAGTCTTTAGCGCTTGAACTCGAGCAAAGCGTCGAGCGAGACAGTAAGCTGGGCTATACCACTAAGGGACCGCATAAGGCGGACATCAATTTCCTGATCGATGGAAGTGGTGTGGAAGACAGGTTTTCTCGAGGGCAGTTAAAGTTATTACTGTATGCTCTCAAGATTACGCAAAATAATCTGATTGAAAACGAAACCGACAAGCAGTCGATTTTGTTAATTGATGATTTACCTTCGGAACTGAGTGAGGACACTCGAGAACAGGTAGGTAGGCTGTTGAGTCAATGCCGTTCTCAGATTTTTATCACTACGATTCAGTCCGAGAGTATTTCTGCCGTGGTGGAACAAATGCAACGAAAAATAGAAATGTTCCACGTGAAACATGGCGAACTGATAACAAGAGAAATGGAATAAACCATGTCTGATAATTATGATTCATCCAGTATTAAAGTACTGAAGGGCTTGGACGCCGTCCGTAAGCGTCCGGGGATGTACATAGGTGATACCGACGATGGCACGGGCCTGCACCACATGGTGTTTGAGGTCGTGGATAACTCAATCGATGAAGCGTTAGCGGGATACTGTGACGACATTTATGTCACCATCCATACAGACGGTTCTGTATCGGTACGCGATAATGGGCGTGGTATTCCTACCTCCATACACGAAGAAGAAGGGGTCTCGGCTGCAGAAGTCATCATGACCGTACTTCACGCCGGCGGTAAGTTCGACGATAACTCCTATAAGGTTTCCGGTGGTCTTCACGGTGTGGGTGTTTCGGTAGTAAATGCGCTGTCCGAAAAGCTTGAACTGACCATTCGTCGTGAAGGAAAACTTCATCATCAGATGTACACCATGGGGGTGCCAGATGCACCGCTGGGCGTTGTCGGTGATTCGGATAGTACGGGAACGGAAATCCGTTTCTGGCCAAGTGCTGAAACCTTTAGCGATACCAATTTCCACTACGATATCTTGGCAAAGCGCCTACGCGAGCTGTCATTCCTGAATTCAGGTGTCAGCATTATCTTAAGCGATGAACGTGAAGATAATAAACGCGATCACTTCAAATACGAAGGAGGCATTCAGGCCTTCATCGAATACCTAAACCGCAACAAGACTCCGGTACATCAGAATGTGTTCCACTTTACCCATGAGCGTGAAGAGGATGGCATCAGCGTAGAAGTATCTATGCAGTGGAATGATGGCTTCCAGGAAAACATTTATTGTTTTACCAACAACATTCCACAGCGAGACGGCGGTACACATTTGGCCGGTTTCCGTGCTGCGTTGACCCGTACGCTGAACAACTATATGGAAAAGGAAGGCTTTAATAAAAAGGCCAAAACGACCTCAACCGCTACCGGTGATGATGCCCGTGAGGGTTTGACAGCGGTTGTGAGCGTCAAGGTTCCCGATCCTAAGTTCTCTTCACAAACCAAAGATAAACTGGTTTCAAGCGAAGTTAAGTCTGCCGTAGAACAAGCCATGGCAGAAAAACTAAGCGAGTTCCTGCTGGAACATCCGACGGACGCCAAAACGGTCGTTGGCAAGATCATCGATGCTGCGCGCGCACGTGAAGCCGCACGTAAGGCTCGTGAGATGACCCGCCGTAAAGGTGCAATGGATTTGGCCGGACTTCCGGGTAAGCTGGCTGATTGCCAGGAAAAAGACCCCGCACTGTCTGAACTCTATATAGTGGAAGGTGACTCTGCTGGCGGTTCTGCCAAGCAGGGACGAAACCGTAAAAACCAGGCGATTCTGCCTCTGAAGGGTAAGATTCTAAACGTTGAAAAAGCACGTTTCGATAAAATGCTTTCTTCACAGGAAGTCGCAACCCTTATCACGGCACTGGGGTGTGGTATAGGTCGAGATGAATATGATCCGGAAAAACTGCGTTATCACAGCATCATTATCATGACGGATGCCGACGTCGACGGTTCGCACATTCGTACCTTGCTGTTGACCTTCTTCTACCGCCAAATGCCTGAAATTATCGAGCGTGGCTATGTGTATATTGCCCAGCCTCCGCTTTACAAGATCAAGAAAGGTAAGCACGAGCGTTATATCAAAGATGATGCGGCGTTGGTTGAATACCTGACTACCTTGGCGTTGAATGACGCTGCCTTGTATCCGTCAGCGGGTGCCGCTGCGGTAGAAGGTAACGTACTGGAGAACATGGTTCGTGATTACCAGAATACGGAAAAGGTTATCGAACGTTTGACGCGTAAATATCCTGAAGCCGTAATGAAACGTCTGGTGTACCAGCCTAAGCTGGTCGAGAGCGAATTGACGGAAGAGGCCAAGGTTATCGCCTGGACCAACAGCCTGGTGGAAGATCTTATCGCCCGTGACGAAGATGCCACCATTTACTCGGCGCATACCGAGCACGATGAAGAGCGCGGTTTACATTATCCGGTCATAAATATTCGCCAACATGGTGTCGATAAGGCCTATGTGCTAAATCACGACTTCCTGACATCGAAGGACTACCAGCGCATTTCCCTAACCGGGGAAAAGATCGCAAACCTGATGGGTGAAGGCGGCTACATACAGCGCGGCGAGAAAACTTATCCAGTCAGCAGTTTTGTTGAAGCCCTTGAGTGGCTTATCAACGACTCTAAACGGGGCATGTATACGCAGCGTTATAAAGGTTTGGGTGAAATGAACCCGGATCAGTTGTGGGAAACCACAATGGATCCTGGTGCGCGTCGTATGTTGAAGGTAACCATTGAAGATGCGATCGCTGCCGATCAGCTGTTTGCCACTCTGATGGGCGATCAGGTTGAACCGCGTCGTGAGTTCATCGAACAAAACGCCTTACGGGTGGTTAATCTGGATATTTAATTTATCCAAGAGTAAACCAAATATAAAAAGCACAGATTTCAATGTCTGTGCTTTTTTTATTGCCCCGGTAATTACCTCGGGGCATATGGGTGATGCGCCGATTACAGATGAACTATAGGGTCCGCATTGCCGTCGGGATCGCCGTTGGCGACGCCATCGGTAGACGGATTACCGTTTCTCATCATAATAACGGCACAGGCAGCAGGTGAGGCCATTGAAGTACCTGACATAATGGTCGTGCCGCCACCTCGCTTAAGCGAGACTATGCTTACGCCGGGCGCTGCGTAATCGACGGGTGGATTGCCGTAGTTAGAAAAACTGGCGAAGTTGTCATTGGAGTCGATGGCTGAAATAGTGAAAACGCGGTTTCCTGAAGCGCTGGCGGGTGAAACATTCAATGCATTTTGACTTTCGTTACCCGCAGCAACAACAAAGAAGGCGCCCGATTGCTGAGCTGCATTCGATACGGCATCATTGAGTTCCTGGTTGAAACCACCACCTAAGCTCATGTTCGCACAGTCGCCTGAGTTGGCATTGGCTGCGACGTGATCTATGCCGGCAAGTACGCCAGACCAGGTTCCTGAACCTCGGGCATCAAGCACCTTGACTGGAACTACGGTGGTGCCGGCGGCGACGCCGACAACATCGATGCCGTTGTCAATAGCGGCTATGGTACCGGCTACGTGGGTGCCGTGGCCATGACCGTCATCCATACCCGCATTGCGGCCAGAGGTAAAAGCGGAAAAGCCGCGGCTTGTGTCCACGTTAAGGTCAGCGTTCGCAAGATCGATCCCGGTATCTATGACCCATGCCGTGTAGCCCGTTCCGTCAACGGGGCCGCCGACACGGGTTACGCTCCAAGGTGTACTTTGTGTTTGGCTGCTGCCACCACCGGGTTTTCCTTTGGCTGCTGTGTTGTTTGCGTAAGCCATGCCATCAGGAGTGAATCGCATGATGCCGGCTTCGGATGCAAAGGCAGATTTCGCCTGTTCGCAGCTCATGTCTACGGTCATACCTTTAATGGCGTGTTTGTAAATGAATTTCGCTTGAGCCTGCGCGCGTGCTACCATACCACGTGCTTTACCCTCAACGTCGAATTTAGACACAGAATCATCGAAGCGTACGATACAGCTGTTGTTTATTTGAAACTCAAGAGCCGCGCCATTGAAACTTGCCTCATCAGCCTGGGCAGCGATCCCTGTCAAGGCCAACGCAATTGAGAAGGGCAATAATGCTTTTTTCATTTTCTTTTCCTTATCCGGTTATAATTTGTGTAAATGCAATGTAAATGCATTGTAAACAATCCTTGTTCTTAATCCGGGAAAAGTCAAACCGGATTGAGTAAAAAGTAAACACCTCAGACCTGTTTGCCCTATTGTGAATACATAACGGGCATATGGGTTTTATTGTTCGGTGATGCACTTATATTGTGGGGTCTTTTCGGCTGGAAAAAATCATGAACTCCTCCACCATTATGCGCTTCAGGGCCATAAACTGCTTAAAACCTGCCTTGTCACAAGGTATACTACGGAACAATTTTCAAACTAAAAACGCACCAGATAGTTAATAAAGCCAATATGCAAAAATATGATGTAAAAACCTTTCAAGGTTTGATCCTGGCTTTACAGGATTATTGGGCACAGCAAGGCTGTGTCATTGCGCAACCACTGGATATGGAAGTGGGAGCCGGTACCTTTCATCCGATGACCTTTTTGAAATCGATTGGTCCGGAGCCGATGTCGAGCGCATACGTACAACCCTGCCGCCGTCCGACCGATGGTCGTTATGGTGAAAACCCGAACCGTTTGCAGCATTACTACCAGTTTCAGGTGGTGTTAAAGCCGTCTCCGGATAATATCCAGGAGCTGTATCTGGGTTCTTTGGCTGCCATGGGCCTTGATACCCTGACCAACGAGGTGCGCTTTGTTGAAGATAACTGGGAATCACCAACACTTGGTGCCTGGGGCCTGGGTTGGGAAGTATGGCTTAACGGTATGGAAGTGACGCAGTTTACCTACTTCCAGCAGGTTGGCGGTCTTGAGTGTTCACCGGTGACGGGCGAAATTACCTACGGCCTCGAGCGTCTGGCCATGTACATTCAGGGCGTAGACAGTATTTACGATCTGGTGTGGACAGACGGGCCCATGGGCCGCGTTACCTATGGGGACGTATTCCACCAGAACGAGGTGGAACAATCCGCCTACAACTTCGAACATGCGGATGTGGATGCCCTGTTTGCCCAGTTCGACCAGTGTGAAGCAGAAAGCCAGAAATTGATCGAAGCGGGTTTGCCGTTACCTGCCTATGAGCGGGTGATGAAGGCATCTCATGCCTTTAACCTGCTGGACGCCCGTCACGCCATTTCGGTTACCGAGCGTCAGCGCTATATCCTGCGGGTGCGTGCCCTGTCTAAGGCGTGTGCCGAGAGTTATTATGCGGCGCGTGAAGCGCTGGGTTTCCCGCTTTGTAAGGATTAAGGCATGTCTCAAGAAAATTTATTGATCGAAATCGGTACCGAAGAGTTACCGCCAAAATCGCTGAGAAAACTTGCTGAGGCCTTCGCAGCCAATATCGAAGGTGAGCTGGCCTCGTTGGATTTAAACCACCAGGGCGTTTCTTGGTACGCTTCACCGCGTCGTCTCGGTGTGCGAGTTCAGCAGCTGGATGCCAAACAGCAGGATAAAATCGTAGAAAAACGCGGTCCGGCCGTTCAGGCCGCATTTGATGCCGATGGCAACCCGACAAAGGCTGCTGAGGGCTGGGCGCGCGGTTGTGGTATCGAAGTCGCCGACGCCGAACGTTATGAAACGGACAAGGGTGCCTGGTTGATTCACCGTGCAGAGGTTGCGGGTGAATCCGTAGAGACAGTGCTGCCTGAAGCGGCAAATCGAGCGTTGGCCAAATTGCCTATTCCTAAGCCGATGCGTTGGGGCGCCCATAAAACCCAGTTCATTCGTCCGGTTCATACGGTAACTATTCTGTTCGGTGCTAATCTGATCGCCGGTGAAGTACTGGGCAAGCAGGTTGGTAACGAGCTGCAGGGCCATCGTTTCCACCACCCTGAGCGTACCACGGTTAAACACGCCGACGAGATTTTCGATGTGCTAAAATCCGCCTACGTCATTGCCGACTATGAAGCCCGTAAGGCGATGATCCGCGAACAGATTGAAGCTGCGGCTGCGAAGGTAGATGCGGTTGTCGCCATGGATGAAGATCTGCTGGAAGAAGTAACCTCCCTGGTCGAGTGGCCGGTCACGCTGACGGCGAGCTTTGAGGAGGCCTTCCTGGCGGTGCCGGCAGAAGCCCTGATCTACACCATGAAGGACGACCAGAAGTATTTCCCGCTGCTTGATAAGCAAGGCAAATTGCTGAACAAATTCCTGTTTGTTTCGAATATTGAGAGCAAGGATCCGTCGGTTGTTATCGCCGGTAACGAAAAGGTGGTTCGTCCACGTCTGGCCGACGCGCAATTCTTCTTTGAAACCGATAAGAAGAAAACCCTGGAAAGCCGACTGGCCTCGCTGGAAAGCGTGTTGTTCCAGCAAAAACTGGGCACACTGAAAGACAAATCGGAGCGTATTTCCGCGCTGGCCGGCTTTATCGCCGAACAGCTGGGCGCCGACAAGGCGCTGGCCGAGCGAGCGGGCCTGCTGAGCAAAACCGACCTGATGACCGAAATGGTCATGGAGTTTACCGACGTTCAGGGCGTGATGGGAATGCACTATGCCCGTCACGACGGCGAGGCGGAAGAAGTGGCATTGGCGCAAAACGAGCAATATATGCCGCGCTTCGCCGGTGACGAGCTACCCTCCAACCCTATCAGCTGCGCGGTCGCGCTTGCCGATAAATTCGATACCTTGGTCGGTATTTTCGGTATCGGTCAGGCACCTAAGGGCGACAAAGACCCGTTTGCGCTGCGCCGTGCAGCGATCGGTGCGCTGCGCATCATGGTGGAAAAAGAACTGCCGCTGGATATTCATGTTGTCGTTGCCAAGGCGCAACAACTGTTCGGCGATAAGCTGGATAATGAAAACGTCGCCAATGATGTATTCGACTTTATGCTGGGCCGTTTCCGCGCCTGGTATCAGGACGAAGGCATTGAAACCGATGTGATCCAGGCCGTGCTGGCACGTCGTCCTTCGCAGCCGATGGATTTCGACCGTCGCGTTAAGGCCGTAAGCCACTTCCGTACCCTGGAGCAGGCCGAAGCCTTGGCCGCCGCCAACAAGCGCGTGGGCAACATTCTCGCCAAGAATCCGCTTGAGGGTGAGGTTGCGCTGAACAACGCGTTGCTGCAGGAAGAAGCCGAGAAAGAGCTGGCCGAAAAAGTAGCCAAGTTCCAGCACGCGCTGGCGCCTCTGTATGCCGAAGGCTATTACCAGACGGCACTGACCGAACTGGCCGGTATCCGCGAAGCAGTCGACAGCTTCTTCGACAACGTGATGGTCATGGCTGACGACGAAGCGGTGATGAAAAATCGCCTGACCCTGCTTAGCCAGCTTCAGGCGTTGTTCCTTGAAGTCGCAGATATTTCTGTTTTACAGAAATAGTAAGCTATTACTAACATAATAAAAAGCCGGCGCCTTGCTGGCTTTTTTGTTGCCAGATTTTTAGACTGTTCCGCATTGAATAAGAGAGAAGATTTTGATGAAACGCATAATTACCTTGGCCGTCGTCACTCTGTTGACGGCTTGTTCGTCGCAATTGTCCTTTCCCGTGAAAAGCCCGGAGCGTGCAATCAGCAAGGCTCTTTACCTCAGAGGGGAGTTTTCACTGTGGGATGCTCAGCCCGAGTATCTGTTCAAACAGGAAACTGAGGGCGGCTTTGTCAGCAAAATTTACTTTGCCAAGGCGGGGGTTGCCTACGAATTTAAAATCGCCGACGAGGAATGGAGCCCGGGCTATAACTGTGGCTATTTAGATCAAGGTAAGGGCGGTAAGCTTCTGTTAGGGCAAAGCATGGCGGCGGATTGTGAAAGCATCTATAACTATTTCAGCTTTACCCCGGCGAACAAGGGTTGGTACCAGGTGCGGATCAATTTCCCGGTGTTTGGCGAGCCCGAGGTTCGAATCGACAGAATGCTGGAGCGTTAGGCCTGATCCAGCCCTTTCTTGATCAGGTATTGAAACGGCACCTGCTCGGTATTCTGCGCCAGCAGGGTGTGATCCATAAAGCGGCAAAAGCTCGGAATGTCGCGAGTGGTGGAGGGGTCGTCGGCCAGCACCAACAGGGTTTCGCCGTCGGTCATTTTGCGTACCGCGCCGCGCACCATCATAACCGGCTCGGGACAGCGCAATCCGACGGCGTCTAAAGTATGGTCCGGGTTGTCAAAACTCATGGCGCTTACCTCTGGTAAAAATATGGCGCTAGTTTAACGAGAGCGCCCCGACAAATAAAGTGAGCGCAATAAAAAAGGCAAGGCCCGAAGGGCGCTTGCCTTGTATCACCAAGTTGGGAAAATTAGTCTGTGACCCGCTCGAACACGGTTGCAATACCCTGGCCGAGACCGATACACATGGTCGCCAGACCATATTTGGCATCTTTCGCTTCCATCAGGTTAATCAGGGTGGTGCTGATGCGCGAACCGGAACAGCCCAGCGGGTGACCGAGGGCAATGGCGCCACCGTTCAGGTTAACCTTTTCATCCACCACATCCATCAGGCCTAGATCCTTGAGGACAGGCAGCGACTGGGCTGCAAACGCTTCATTGAGTTCGGCGACATCGATGTCATCTATGGTGAGGCCCGCCTGTTGCAGCGCTTTTTTACTGGCCGGAACCGGACCGTAACCCATGATTGACGGATCGCAGCCTGCAACCGCCATGGCTTTGATGCGCGCGCGGATAGGCAAGCCCAGTTCTTTGGCCTTGGCTTCGCTCATCACCAGCATGGCCGATGCGCCGTCAGACAGTGCAGAAGATGTGCCCGCTGTAACGCTGCCGCTCGCCGGATTGAATACCGGGCGCAGCTGGGCCAGGCCTTCGACCGTGGTTTCAGGACGAATAACCTCGTCATCTTCAACCAAGATCAGGGCGCCGTCTTCATCATGGCCTTCCATCGGCAGAATTTCGTTCTTGAAACGTCCTTCAACCGTTGCCGCATGGGCGCGCTGGTGTGAACGTGCTCCGAACTCGTCCTGCTGCTGACGGCTGATACCGTGCAGAGTGGCCAGATATTCGGCGGTCAGACCCATGACACCGGAAGCCTGGGCGATTGAGGTTGCCAGACCCGGATGGAAATCGTTGCCGTGCGTCATCGGTACATGGCCCATGTGTTCAACGCCACCGATCAGATAGGTATCGCCGGCACCGGTCATGATGGCGCGGGCTGCATCGTGCAGCGCCTGCATCGATGAGCCGCACAGACGGTTGACGGTAACCGCCGGAACCGAATGCGGAATACCTGCAAGCAGGGCGGCATTACGGGCGACGTTGAAGCCCTGTTCCAGGGTCTGCTGTACGCAGCCCCAGTAAATATCGTCGATAGATGCAGGGTCAACCGCCGGGTTGCGGTCCAGCAGACCCTTCATCAGGTGTGCGCTCAGGTCTTCGGCGCGTTTGTTACGGAATACGCCACCCTTGGAGCGGCCCATAGGAGTACGGATACAATCTACAATAACAGCATTGTTCATTTTACTGGCCCTCCACCTGATAGAACACTCGGCCCTGTTCGGCCCATTCGCGGGTTTGCTCAGAAACCTGATAGATAGCGCCCAGGTGCGCGTACTTATCGGCAGCTGCGACAAAGTTCGCCAGACCGATCTGGTCCAGGTAACGGAATGCACCGCCGCGGAACGGAGGGAACCCGATGCCGTAAATCAGCGCCATATCGGCTTCTTGTGGAGAGGCGACGATGCCTTCCTGCAGACACAGCAATACTTCGTTCAGCATAGGGATCATACAGCGGTCGATGATTTCCTGCTTGTCGAATTCCTTACCGCTTTCACACGCCGCGCTCAGCAGTGAGTAGGTTTCTGCATCTTTTGCTTTCTTCAGGCGGCCCGAGCGATCGGGAGCGTATTGATAGAAACCAAGTTTGTTTTTCTGGCCAAAACGTTCGGCCTGCGCCAGCAGGGTAACCGGATCGTTGTCCTGACGCGCCATACGCTCAGGGAAACCGTCGGCCATGACGCCGGTGCAATGGAACGCGGTATCGATACCCACAACGTCAAGCAGGTAAGCCGGACCCATAGGCCAGCCGAAGACGTTCTCCATCACCTTGTCGACCAGAGTGAAGTCTGCGCCTTCGTTAACCAGCTTGCTGAAACCGGCAAAGTAGGGGAACAAAACACGGTTTACAAAGAATCCGGGACAATCGTTAACCACGATAGGCGACTTGCCCAGTTTCAGGGCGTAATCGACAACCGCATTGATCGTTGCTTCAGAGGTTTTTTCACCACGAATGATCTCAACCAGCGGCATTTTCGGCACCGGGTTGAAGAAGTGCATACCGCAGAAGTTTTCGGGTTTTTCCAGCGCGCTGGCCAGTTCGTCTATGCGAATGGTCGAGGTGTTGGAGGTCAATATGGTGCCAGCAGGCAGGTCTTTCTCAAGCTGCGATAAGACCGCTTTTTTCACCTGCGGATTCTCAACCACGGCTTCCACTACGATGTCGACGCCTTGCAGGTCCGCATCGTTCAGGGTCGGCTTGATTTTGCCTAAGGTCGCAACCATCTTGTCCATCGACAGATGGCCTCGTTGCACCTTTTGGCCCAAAATTTTAGCCGCTTCACCCATGCCGAGATCCAGCGAAGCTTGCTGGATGTCTTTCATGACGATAGGCGTACCTTTATAGGCCGACTGGTAGGCGATGCCGCCACCCATGATGCCTGCGCCGAGAACGGCAGCCTGTTTAATGGTTTTTTCGTTTTGCTTGGCCTGTTTGCGGGCCTTGGCCTTGATGAACTGATCGGCCAGAAAAATACCGGTTTGCGCCGCCGCTTCGTGGGTTTTTGCGAGTTTGGCAAAGTTTGCATTTTCCAGCGCCATGGCTTCGGCGCGACCCATGTTGGCTGCCGTTTTGATGGTTTTAACCGCCATCATAGGCGCCGGGTAGTGGCCCTTAGTTTTACCCATGACCAGGCCTTCCGCCATCGCAAAGCTCATGCCTTGCTCTACCTTATTCATCTTTAAAGGTTCAAGCTTGACCTGGCGTTTTGCGCGCCAATCCAACTTACCGGCGATCGCCTGTTCCATCATTTTTACAGCGGCGTCCAGCAACTTGTCGTTGCTTACAACCGCATCGACGGCGCCGACCTTAAGGGCATCTCCGGCGCGGTTTTCCGCACCCGTGGTGATCCAGGTCATCGCATTGTCTGCGCCTATGATTCGCGGCAGGCGTACGGTACCGCCAAAACCTGGCATGATGCCCAGTTTAACTTCCGGCAGGCCGATTTTGGCTGCATCACTTGCAACGCGGTAATCGGTCGCCAATACCCATTCGCAACCGCCGCCGAGCGCCATGCCGTTAATTGCACTCAGGGTCGGGAAAGGAAGATCTTCCAAAGCATCGAATACATCTGTGGCACTTTTTATCCAGGTAACCAGTTCGTCTTCTGCCTTAGTGAACAGTGGGAGGAACTCGAAAATATCGGCGCCGATAATGAAATGGTCTTTATCGCTGGTGAAGATCATGCCGTCGATATCATTGCGCTGTGCTAGTTCAGCCAGTGCGGTGGCACATTCCCGGAGCGTCTGATGAGATAACTTGTTGACCGAGCCGCTGACGCAAAACTTAAACTCGGCAATTTTGTCCTTTAAGAAAGCAACTTCAAAGGAATCGCTTTGGTATAACATCTGAGATGTCCTCCCATGTTTTTAACTGGTACGATGAGTGCTCGGCATCAGTGTCGCCGCTTTGTTTGTAAATTGCAATTAAAATCTTTGTCCCCACATTTACATTTGATTAAAATTTAGCTGTTATTCTGGCAGTATGCCTAGTAAGTTTGAGGTGTGTCCGTGTTTGTTTTATGGTGTCTTCAGATACCTTGAATTTATGACGTAACGGTAAAGGTAACCATGAAATTGCATTTCTCTGTGCTTGTGGTCGCTGCATTAAGTTTTTTTAACCCGAGCGCGCAAGCCAGTACCGAAAAAGACTTTCTTGAGGCGGAAAAAATCGCCTGGGCGGGAGACTACCGCGGATTCAAATCCGCGACGGCTGCCTTGGATCATCCTTTGCTGCCCTACGTGGAAATGGCCTATTGGAAGCGCCACCCGCGGATGAAACATCAGGCCGAGATAGAAAGTTTCCTCAATATTTACCAAAGCACACCGCTTGAGTGGCCGGTTCGTAAAGCCTGGTTGAACTACCTGGCGAAGCACGATAAGAAAGCAGAATATATTCGTAACTACCGTGACACCGACAATGTGGAGTTGCGCTGCCACTATTTGTCCTTCCAGCTGGCGCTCGGGGCACCGGAAAAAGCGATTTTGGGACAGGTTAGCGAACTTTGGATAGAAGGGCACTCGCAACCCAAGCAATGCGACGGCTTGTTTAGCAAATGGCGTAAGGCCGGCAACATGACCAATGAGCGGGTGTGGCAGCGACTGACGGCTGCGGCACAGGACGGGCAACACAGTTTGATCCCCTACCTCAAGACGCTATTACCGGCCAAGCAACAATACCTTGCCGATCTCTACTATCAGGTGCGTCGTGATCCCAGCGCTGCCGCAGGACTTTACCGCTATAAACACAAGTCAGGCCGCGAGTCGGAAATTGCTGTGTATGGGATTAAGCGGCTTATCTGGCGCGAACCTGAACTGGCCTTAAAGGCGTGGGATAAACTGGAAAAGATGTTCACCTTCACCGAAGCGCAAAAGGAAGACGTTTACTACCGCTTCGCCTTGGCGCTGGCAAGCAAGCAGCACCCGGAAGCGGTGTTTTGGTTAAATAAGGTGCCGGTTCACTTGCAGGACGCCAAGTTGATGCAGTGGCAACTGGCGAACCTGCTGCAACGTAAGGATTGGGCGGGTATTGTGGCCTTTTTCACCGGGAAAGAGGGATTGAACCTGGGACAAAAATACTGGTTGGCCTATGGTCTTGAGCAGTTAGGTAAGAAGCTGGAAGCCATCGTTATTTGGCGGGAACTGGCCAAGGAAAGGGATTACTATGGTTTTCTTTCGGCGGCCCGCCTGGGATTACCTGTGTCCCTCAATGAGAAAACCTTGAAGGTACCGCCATCCCTGCTTGCCAAGGTGGAAAACGCGCCCGGTTTCAGGCGTGCCAAAGCATTGTACGAGTTGAAGCGTTATACCGATGCCCGGCGCGAATGGAACTATCTGGTGGACACCTCCAGCGATGCGGAGAAGTTGGCCGCGGCCCAGCTGGCTGCCGGACTTGATTGGTACGACAGTGCTATCGTGACGCTGGCACAGATCGAAGCCTGGGATTATATCGACCTGCGCTTTCCCGATGCCTTTCAAGATCTCTTCAAACGTTTCAGCGAGCGGAGCAAGATCGATATGAGCTGGAGCATGGCCATCGCCCGAAGGGAAAGCTCATTTGCGCCGGATGCGCGCTCTCATGCCGATGCCCATGGTTTGATGCAGTTGCGGCCAAGTACGGCGAAATACGTCAACAAGGGTAATATTGCAGTCCGTCGCCTGTATCAGCCGACCACCAACATCAACTTGGGTACTCGTTACCTGCAATATCTCAAGCGTAAAAATCATGACAACGAAGTGCTTGCAACGGCATCCTATAACGCCGGTTACCACAAGATCTCTAAATGGATACCCGATCAGCCATTGCCGGCCGAGTTATGGATTGAGCTGATACCCTACCGGGAAACCCGCGACTACGTGAAAAATGTGTTTGCCTATCGCCAGGTTTATCACGCCAAGTTGGGTAATCAGGACAACCTGTTGGCGCCCTTGCTAGAGATGCAGATCGGCGGCTAGAGAGGGCGTGTGTCTGGTAGCAGATTTCGCCTTTTTTTCTTCGGGTATGTTAGACTCGAAAGCAAGTTAACGTAACAATCGGGTTTACTATGAATCAATTAGCTTCGCTGTATGCCGAACATATAGCCATTTTACAACAACGCACGCGAACCATCGTCGATCGGGAAGGATTGGACGGGTTGGTGATCCACTCCGGGCAGGCGAAGCGCCAGTTTTTGGATGATATGTATTATCCGTTCAAGGTAAACCCGCAGTTTAAGGCCTGGTTGCCGGTGATCGACAACCCGCATTGTTGGGTTGTGGTGAACGGCAGCGAAAAACCTAAGTTGATCTTCTACCGCCCGGTCGATTTCTGGCACAAGGTTCCGGATGAACCCAACGATTTCTGGGCCGAATTCTTTGATATCGAACTGCTGGTACAACCGGATCAGGTCGAAAAGCTGTTGCCTTATGACAAGGCCAAATTCGCGTACATCGGTGAATACCTTGAAGTCGCACAGGCGCTTGGCTTTGGCTTTGTGAACCCGGAGTCGGTGCTGAATTTCCTGCACTATCACAGGGCCTATAAAACACCCTATGAAATGGCCTGTCTGCGCGAAGCCAATAAGCTGGCGGTAAAGGGACATAAAGCCGCCCGCGATGCGTTTTACGGCGGCGGCGCCGAATTTGACATTCAAAGCGCATATCTGGCCGCGACGCGTTGTGCGGAAAACGACATGCCTTACGGCAATATCGTTGCCCTTAATGAAAACTGCGCGATTCTTCATTATACCCATCTAGAAAAGCAGGCCCCGGCGCAGATGCGTTCTTTCCTGATCGACGCCGGTGCCGAGTTTAACGGCTACGCGGCCGACATCACCCGTACCTACGACTTCACTAAGCGGGGCGAGTTTCACGAGCTGATCCTTGCCATGAACGCGCACCAACAGGCTTTGTGCTCGGGTCTCAAGCCCGGCATCATGTACGGCGATTTGCATCTCGAGTGTCACCAGCGTGTAGCCGAGGTGTTGAGCGAGTTCAACATCGTTAAACTCAAGCCCGCTGAAATCGTTGAGCGCGGTATTTCCTCAACCTTCTTCCCGCACGGACTGGGACATCATCTGGGGCTGCAAGTGCACGATATGGGCGGATTTTTGGCCGATGAGCGCGGAACCCATCAGGCGCCGCCGGAAGGTCATCCGTTCCTGCGTTGTACCCGCAAGATCGAGGAGAACCAGGTGTTTACCATAGAGCCGGGGTTGTATTTCATCGATTCCCTGTTGGCAGACCTGGCCGCTACCGAGCACAAGAGCGCGGTAAACTGGGACAAGGTGGCCGAGCTGAAACCCTTTGGCGGCATTCGCATCGAGGATAACATCATCGTTAAGGCCGATGGTATTGAAAACATGACGCGTGATCTTGCCCTGGATTAATGCGGGAATGCGGGGGAGCGAATCCCCCGCTTAGCTTCTATGTCTGAATATCTTTATCCGGCTGAACCTGTCTTCTTTCAGCTCGAAATCAAGAAAAGCACCTTTATCGTTCATATTGCCCACACACCGAATATTGCTGAGGCTAAGCGATTTGTCGGCGAGATCCAGGCAAAATACGGTGATGCCAATCATAATTGTTGGGCCTATGTGGCGGGCGATCCCGGCAGCAGCCAGGTTTTGGGGTTTTCCGACGACGGCGAACCGAACGGAACCGCCGGCAAACCCATGCTCAACGTACTGCGGGGATCCGGATTGGGAGAGATCTGTGCGGTTGTAACCCGTTATTTCGGCGGTATCAAGCTCGGCACGGGAGGGCTGGTTCGCGCCTATGGCGGTTCGTTAAATGAAGCCTTGGCCGAGCTTAAAACCGCCGAGCGTGTTCCAAGTGCCGAGCTGACAGGGTCGAGCGAATATGCACTGCAGGGAGCGATAGAGCAGTGCCTGAAAAGCCGTTATCGGGTGATGAACCTGGAATGCCAATATGGCGAGCGGATTGACTGGCACATTACCCTTGATGCGAGAGAGGCCAAGATGGCGGTGCAAGATATTTTCGATTTGAGCCATGGTGCGGTTGAGTTAAAAATAAAACAGTAAGACAATGAGTTCACTCTTAAAATATAAGCGAAACGCGTAATGCAATTTCGTACCATAATAAAAATCCTCGGTCAGCTGGTGGCGTTGTTCAGCCTGACCATGGTGCCCCCCGCCATAGTGTCGCTGATCTATAAGGACGGGGGCGGTGTGCCCTTTGTTTTGGCGTTTGTATTCAGCGTGACCATGGGCATGATCGCCTATTATCCAAACCGTGCGGAGCAGGGCGACCTTAAGGCGCGCGAAGGGTTTCTCATCGTCGTCTTATTCTGGCTGGTGCTGGGGGCGTTCGGTTCGGTGCCGCTGATTTTCCTCGATGATCCCAACCTGAGCCTGGCGGATGCGGTGTTCGAATCATTTTCCGGGCTTACCACCACAGGTGCCACTGTGTTGACCGGCATCGAATACCTACCGAAATCCGTGCTGTTTTACCGTCAGCAACTGCAGTGGCTCGGCGGTATGGGGATCATCGTACTGGCTGTTGCCGTTTTGCCTATGCTGGGCGTCGGTGGCATGCAGCTGTATCGGGCGGAGACCCCGGGCCCGGTCAAGGACAGCAAGATGACACCGCGCATCGCCGATACGGCGAAGCACCTATGGTACATTTATGTGTTCCTGACCCTCGCCTGTACCGTTGCCTACGGTGTTGCCGGTATGAGCTGGTTCGACGCTATCTGTCATGCGTTTTCTACCATCGCCATCGGCGGTTTCTCCACCTATGATTCCTCCATGGGGTATTTTGATAGCCCGTTGATCAACCTGATTTGTGTGGTGTTTTTGCTGATCGCGGCGGTTAACTTTTCGCTTCATTACGCAGCCGTGTCCAGCCGCAGCGTGAGGGGCTACATCCGCGATCCCGAGTTCAAGGTGTTCCTGTTTATCCAGCTGGCGCTGGTGGTGCTGTGTTTCACCGTCTTGTCGTCGAACAACATCTATAACAGCGGGGACGAAACCCTTGACCAGGCGTTGTTCCAGGCCGTTTCCATCAGTACGACCGCGGGCTTTGCCACCGATAATTTCTCGGCCTGGCCGCTGTTTTTGCCTATGTTGCTGATATTTTCAAGCTTTATCGGCGGATGTGCCGGTTCTACCGGCGGCGGGATGAAGGTGGTCAGGGTATTTCTGCTCTATTTGCAGGGGATCCGCGAACTGAACCGCCTGGTGCATCCGCGTGCCATCTTTTCCATCAAGCTTGGGCGCAAGGCCTTACCCGATAAGGTTGTCGAGGCGGTATGGGGTTTCTTCTCCGCCTATGCCCTGGTCTTTGTGATTATCATGATCATCCTGATGGGTACCGGCCTGGATAATATCACCGCCTTTTCCGCAACCGCGGCTTGTCTTAACAATCTGGGGCCTGGCCTCGGCGAGGTGGCTTCGCATTACGGCAATATCAGCGACTCGGCGAAGTGGGTGTTAACCCTCGCCATGGTCTTCGGTCGCCTCGAAATATTTACCCTGTTGGTTTTGTTCACCCCCACATTCTGGCGTGGGTGAGGACAGACCGATATGCCTGCGGCATATCGCAGCTGTCCGAAGTGGAGTCATGGATGACGACAGGAGAGATGCTGCATGGAAGTATTATTGTACTCGTTTGTTGTAACGACCGAAGCAATGCTTCGCAGCGCGGCGACAACTCGGTCGGGAACGGACTTGAACGCCGTCAGGCCGCCTGCAAGGTGAAGGGCAGGATGTCCTGAATAGTCGAGGCATGGATGCCGAGCCGGGACCAAGCTGCAGGGAGGTATTATTACACCATTCCCTGGTTGCGAGCGAATTCAACCAATCCCAAGATCCTGCTTTCTCGCCTTGTCCAACACCGACAGGTCAATAAGGTGGTTCTGCAAAAATTGCTGCATTTCCGTTTCGCTGTTATTCAGCTCTATGCCCAATCTGGAGCCCGACGCTCCGGGATGGTTACTGCGAATGCGCCCCTTCAGTTGGATGTTACCGCTTAAGGTGACCGTACATTCCGTATCTTTCAGTGACTTGAAATCAAGTTGTGTTTTGGCGTCGAACAGGAGCCCGGTCAGGGAGATGTCACGGATAATACCGTTCAGGCCATTTTCGTTTTGTCCAGCCAGGGTTAGATCTGCGGGAATCAAGGTTGGGATGCGTGTTTGCGAGCGCAAGCTGAACACTTCTACTCGACTTGGGTAGTCCAGGTAAATCATGCGGGCGGGATGAGAGGCCAGGGACTTTATTGTTTGGCGAAACGCTATCACTTCGCCGTCTCCTGATTCGAGGAGCGCACGGACTATCACCACCACACCTTCTCTCAGATAGGTGCTGGCGGCAGGCAGGCGCTTGAGCGAAGGGTAATTCAGAATAACAAACTGGCCTTGAAGCAAGCCTATGTATTCGGTTTTGATTCGTTTACTGTTCGTGGGGGTCAGTATTTCCACATCGACCAGGCCGCCGGGGACTATGCGGTTTAAGTATTCCAAATTTTTCGATTTTGATTTGCGTGTCATTTTTTTCCCGCTGCGATCCCAAAACTGAGTCGGTTTGGTTCAGCCTTGTCGCCAAATGGCAACACGATCCGGTATTTATAGAATTATATTGCGAAATTTTTACAAAAAACAACCAACATCCTGAATGGGAAGGAGTTTTATTTAATAAAAAGTTGAGCCCTGAAAGACGCTTCTTCATCTGCTTGATTTGTTCAGCAAAAAGTCAGCAGAAACACATCCCCTAAGGACAAAAAACATTCAGCTTGTTGCCGGAATAAATATTTCAACCTGTTGATACTAAGTAAAAAAATAAATGGGTACTTTTACGGTTGCCATTTGGCAACGGTTTTCACCGCTAAAACGCGGTGTTTAATCTGGTGGTTTTTGTAATGCTTTGAATATTGGTTAGTTAATTTCA
Source organism: Pseudoalteromonas sp. (assembly GCA_050288805.1). GTDB lineage: Bacteria > Pseudomonadota > Gammaproteobacteria > Enterobacterales > Alteromonadaceae > Pseudoalteromonas. The sequence goes on along the minus strand of JBNKEN010000215.1, from coordinate 13,623 downwards.
CTGGCACGAGAGTTGATATAGAGGGTTGTACTGTAAATTTCGGTTCGGCAAAAAATGACGTCGAACACTTGGTCTATACACCCTTTAACATTGGAGAATCCGATATGAAAAAACTAAACACTCTGCTTGTTCTGGCTGCTCTCAGCGCATCATCTTCTGCTTTCGCAGCGCAATTCACTGAACTGGATGCCGATGCAAACGGCGTTATTTCTAAGGAAGAAGCGGCCGTTGATGCAGATCTGGCGGCCAAGTTCGACGAGCTTGACAGCAATAAGGACGGCGTATTGTCCGCCGAGGAGTTTGCGAACGCCTGATCACGGACTGCATGAAAAATAAAAATAGGTGGAGAAGCCGCGCAAGCGGCTTTTTTATTTTCTGGGGTTTACAGACTAACGGTTACAGGAAAATAGCGCTGACCTGGAACAGCTTTTCAACCACACTGATATGCTTTTTGTCTATCAGGAACATGATGACATGGTCGCCGGACTGGATAACCGTATCGTCGTGGGCAATCAACACCTCATCGTTACGCACTATGGCGCCTATGGTGCTTCCTGCCGGCAAACGAATCTCCGAAATCGCCCGTCCTACCACCTTGGATGTGTTTTCATCCCCGTGGGCCACCGCCTCGATGGCTTCGGCCGCCCCTTTACGCAATGAATATACGTTAACTATGTCGCCGCGGCGTACATGAGTTAGCAGGGCTGAGATGGTGGCTTGTTGCGGTGAGATGGCGATATCGATTTCGCCGCCCTGCACCAGATCGACATAGGCGCCCCGTTGGATCAATACCATGGTTTTTTGCGCGCCCATACGTTTTGCCAGCATCGCAGACATAATGTTTGCTTCGTCGTCGTTGGTGACGGCGATAAAGACATCAACCTGTTCTATGTGTTCTTCCGACAGCAGCTCCTGATCGGAGGCGTCGCCGCAAAAAACCACGGTATTGTGCAGCATTTCCGAGAGCTGATCGGCGCGCTCCTTGTTGCGTTCAATAAGCTTGACGCTGTGGCTTTTCTCCAGGGACAGGGCGAGACCAGCCCCTATGTTGCCGCCGCCGGCGATCATGATTTTCTTGTATGAACGTTCCAACTTTTGCAGCTCGTTCATGACCGCGCGAATATGTTTGGTGGCGGCGAGGAAAAACACTTCGTCGTCCGCTTCGATAACGGTCGTTCCCAGCGGCTTGATAGGCTTGCCCTGACGATAGATGGCCGCTACCCGGGTATCGACGTTGGGAATATGTTCTTTTAACGCCGACAGTGCATAGCCGACCAGCAAGCCGCCGTAGTAGGCCTTGACTGCCACCAAGGACAGCATGCCCTCGGCGAACTGCAGCACCTGCAGGGCGCCGGGGTAGTCGATCAGGCGGCGGATGTATTTTGTGACCAGTTGTTCCGGTGCGATATAGTGATCCACCGGCATATCGTCGTTGTGAAACAGCTTTTCCTTGTGTTTCAGGTATTGTTCGGAACGGATCCGAGCGATTTTCGTGGGCGTGTTGAAAATACTGTAAGCCACCTGGCAGGCGATCATATTGACCTCATCCGAGCTGGTGACTGCGATAACCATATCGGCGTCCTCCGCCCCCGCACGTCGCAACACATCGGGATGGGCGCTGTGTCCCTGTACACCCTGGAGATCGTATTTATCTTGCAGTTCCCTGAGTCGATTGCCGTCGATGTCGACTATGGTGATTTCGTTTTGCTCACCGACCAGGTTTTCCGCCAGGGTACCACCCACCTGACCGGCACCGAGTATGATTATTTTCATTGGGATCCCACGTTATCCGTTATTTTTGTTCTTCGTTGCGCTAACTATCTTTTCATCAGTTTAGCGTAATAAAAGCCGTCGCTTTCGCCAGGCAAAAATTGCCAGCCCGGGTTATCCGGTGTGTCATGCTCGTTCAGCGGTTGATGCACAGCATCGGAATGCCGGGCAAGGAACGCAGCGATCTGTTGCGCGTTTTCATCCGGCAGCACGGAGCAGGTTGCATACACTAGGGTGCCTCCGGGCTTAAGCATGGGCCAGATGTTGTCTAGAATAGCGCTTTGGAGTTTCACCAGTTCATCGATGTCGGATGCTCTTCGCAGCCATTTGATGTCCGGGTGGCGGCGGATCACGCCGGTTGCCGAACAGGGCACGTCGAGCAGAATGCGATCGAAGGCATTTCCGTCGAACCAGGCATTGCTGCTGGCATCGGCGCAAAGCAGGTGCGCGTTGAAGCCGAGGCGGTCGAGGTTTTGTTGTACTCGCTGTAATCGGGTTTCGTCGGCATCCAGGGCCGTCATTTCGACAGCGGCGGTCTCCAGAATGTGGCAGGTTTTTCCTCCCGGGGCGGCGCAGGCGTCTAAAATGCGTTCACCGTTTTGCGCCTCCAGCAAGGCCCCGGCCAGTTGGGCTGCTGCATCCTGTACCGAGCAGGTGCCATCCTTGAAGCCGGGCAGGGTGTTGACGTCGCAGGGTTTGTCCAACTTGATGCCGTCACGGAAAGCCGGGTTGAGGGAGTGCCCGATGCCAGCCTGTTCAAGCAGCGAGCTGTATTCGTCGCGGCCGTGGCGACGGCGGTTGACCCGCAACCACATCGGCGCCTGTTGCTGATTTGCCGAGAGAATATCCTGCCAGGTTTGCGGATAGGCATGCTGCAATTTTTTTATGAACCAGCCCGGATGATTGTAGCGACATGCGGGGATCTCATCCGCGGCTCGTTCCAGCTCTGCTCTTTGGCGCAGAAAATTACGCAAAATCGCATTGACCAGGCCCTTTAAACCGGGGGCTTTCATCGGCTTCAAGGCATTGACCGTTTCGGCGACGGCGGCGTGTTCCGGGGTGCGCATATGCTGCAGCTGGTAGATGCCGACATAGAGCAGGAACTGAAACACCCGGTTTTTACCCTTGAGCGGCTGATCCAGCAGTGTTTGGCAATAATGCTCAAGGCTTGGCAGATACCTGAGTACGCCGTAGCAGATTTGCTGGAAAAGCGCTTTATCTTGCGGGGTAAGCGGCGCAGTTTTGGTCGGTATCAACTGGCTTAGAGATTGTCCCTTATCAACCACCAAAAACAGGGTTTGCGCCGCAAGGGCGCGAACATTAGTCATTAATCCGGCCTAATGTGCTACCCGGTGTTACCCAATCGGCACGTCCGTTCAAAAAGTCTTGCGCCGACATGGGCTTTTTACCCTGTGGCTGGAGCTGGGTGATACGTAGCGCCCCTTCGCCCGTGGCGACCGTAATACCGGTTTTATCCGCATCTAACACTGTGCCCGGTTGGCCAGTTAGGCTTACTACTTCGGCCTGCCAAATCTTGACCTGGTTACCGGCCATTTCTGTATAACAAACCGGCCAGGGGTTGAAGGCGCGAATATTGCGCTCAATCTGTGCAGCATCCATATGCCAGTCGATTTCGGCTTCTTCCTTGCTGAGCTTTTTCGCGTAATTGGCCTGGCCATCGTCTTGAGGCTCAGCCTGAATGTTTTCCAATTCGGCTAAGGTTTCCAAGAGTGCCTGGGGTCCCAGCTCTGCCAGCTTGTCGTAGAGAGAGGCACTGGTTTCGTCATTCGCGATGGGACAACGGGCGATCGTTAACATATCCCCGGTATCTAAGCCTACGTCCATCTGCATAATAGTGACGCCTGATTCTTTGTCGCCTGCCCAGATGGCGCGTTGGATAGGCGCCGCGCCGCGCCAGCGTGGCAATATGGAACCGTGGACGTTAAGGCAGCCCAGACGTGGAGTCTCCAATATGGCTTTAGGCAACAAAAGGCCATAGGCAACCACCACCATGATATCGGCGTTCAATTGCGCCAGGGTTTGTTGCTCTTCGTCGCTTTTCAGCGACTCAGGTTGCAGAACCGGGATGTCATGGGCCAGTGCCAGCTGCTTAACTTCACTGGCCTTAAGTTTTTTGCCGCGTCCGGCCGGGCGATCCGGCTGGCTGTATACGGCAACGACCTGATGTTCAGAGTCGATCAGAGCTTGCAGGTGGCGGGCGGCAAAATCCGGGGTGCCGGCAAATACGATACGTAGAGATTGGGTCACTATGGTTTCCAGTTGGCAGATTATCAGTTTGCCTTGGCGGCAAGTTTCGCTTCTTTTTCCAGTTTGGTTCGAATGCGCTGGCGTTTCAGGGGCGATAAATAGTCTATAAACAGGGTGCCTTTCAGATGATCCAGCTCATGTTGGATACAAATGGCCAGCAGACCTTCCGCATCCAGAGAGAATTCCTCCCCATGTTCATTTAGTGCCTTCACAGTCACTGTTTCAGCACGATCCACCTTGGCATAAGAGTGGGGAACCGAAAGGCAGCCTTCTTCGCTGATAGTGCTGCCGTCTTTGGCTGTGATTTCCGGGTTGATCAGGACCAGCGGTTGATCGCGTTCTTCGGATACATCGATGACCACAATGCGCTGATGAATGTTCACCTGGGTTGCCGCCAAACCGATGCCGTTTTCGTCGTACATGGTTTCCAACATATCCCGGACAATAGTACGAATGCTTTCGTCGACGAGAGTAACAGGTTGTGCGATCGTCCTCAGACGTTCGTCTGGAAATCTTAAAACTTCTAACCTTGCCATAGTTGCCTTGTCAAATTTGTGCTAAATAAAGGGTATTGTGTTATGTTTTTATTTTAGCCATTTGCGTTCGCCTTTAACAGGCTTTGGCTGAGAATAATAAAAATCCGCTCAAGGAAAGGTTACATGTTAAGAAAAGTATCCGCGGCCGTGATTGCATTGGCGTTGGCGTTTCCCGCGATTGCCGATGTACTGAGTGTTAAAAAAGATGCTCCGAAACAATATGTTGTCAAGAAAGGCGACACCCTTTGGGATATTTCAGGCATTTATCTCGATAAGCCCTGGCTATGGCCGCGTTTATGGCAAATGAACCCGCAAGTTGACAATCCTCACCTTATTTACCCGGGGGATACGCTTTCTCTAATTTACAACGAGCAGGGGGAGCCCATGTTGGTGTTGGATAAGCGCCATAAAAAGCTTTCTCCCTATGGTCGTAAAACAATGAAGGACGGGGTAGCCGTTCCGACTCTGCCGTTGGAAGCGATTAAGCCATTTTTGACCTTTGAACAGGCTTTGGACGGCGCCTTGATCGATCAGCAACCCTACGTGTTGGGGGCCGATGAAAACGTTAAGAATCAAACCATCGGGCATATTCTTTATATCAAGGGCAACCTCGAACGAAACCGCGTTTATGGGATTTACCACAAAGGCATACCTTACGTTGATCCAGAGACTCAGGAAACCTTGGCCTATGAGGTCAAGTTGGTTGGAGTGGCGAGGGCATTTCGTAGTGGCACCGTCAGCGACGGCGAGCCCGCCTCTGTGATGGTTGAAAACGTTAAACGGGAAATTAAGGCCGGGGACTTTCTGATGCCTATTACCGAAGGTCAGGCATTACCTGCGTTTTTCAATATTTCGCAACCACAGGAAAGCATCAACGGCAGTATCATAGCTTCTTCGAATCAGCTGCGAGAATTTGGCTCCTTAGACGTCGTAATTCTCAATGTCGGTAAAGAAGATAATATTAAGGCCGGTGACATGCTGGAAATTGCGCGGCAGTCGCCAACGGTGATCGACGCCAAAGATGGTCCTAAATACAAGGAAGATGCTAACCACTTGGAAAAGCTGATGTCGAGTTTTAGCGACGGCGATGAGGATGCATCGGAGCGTTTAACTTGGAACATGCCGAAAGAACCTATCGGTCGACTAATGGTGTTTAAGGTGCAGGACAATCTGAGCTTTGCCCTGATCACCAAGAGCAACAAACCTGCTCGGGTAGGGGATTCCGTTCGCAATCCACAATAGGGTCCCGAATGCTCTAGGGAGGGAGCATGCAAGAGAATACAGAAAGCGAGCTCAGGTTGTGGCTCGCTTTTTCTTTTTGTAAGGGATTGGGGCTGCGCATCATTCGACAATTGGGGCAGCGCGTTCCCTTGCCTGAACTTGTCAGCTTGACCCAAGACGCGCTGATAAAGCTGGGGTGTTGTGAGGCACTGGCTGCGGAACTTGCAAATATCGATTGGCGACGAGTCGACGCCTGCCTGGCCGACATGGAAAAAGCCGGGATTTGTGCGCTTGGTTATAGTGACACCCGTTATCCTTCCTTGCTGAAAGAGATTTCGTCACCTCCTTTGGTGTTGTTTTGCCGAGGAGATGTCGATCTGTTGTCTGCCGCGCAGATGGCCGTGGTGGGCAGTCGCGGTGCAACACCCGGCGGATGCGAAATTGCCGCATCTCTTTGTCACCGTATGGCGAGCGACGGTCTGGTTATCACATCAGGTATGGCAGCTGGGATAGACGGTGCATCGCATAAGGGAGCGCTGTCTGCCGACGGCGCAACAATCGCGGTGCTGGGTTGTGGGGTGGATATTGTTTATCCCAAGCGCCATGGGGTGCTTGCGGCACAAATTGCAGAAAACGGTTTGCTGGTTAGCGAGTTTGCTCCGGGAGTTGAACCCAAGGCGGCTCATTTTCCACGCCGTAATCGTATAATTGCCGGGCTTTCTCTCGGGGTACTGGTGGTTGAAGCAGAAATGAAAAGCGGTTCGTTGATCACCGCCAAATATGCATTGGAACAAAACCGGGAGGTGTTTGCCGTTCCCGGTTCCGTATTCAATCCCTTGTCTCAGGGCTGTCACTACCTTATAAAGGAAGGTGCAAAGCTGGTCGAGACGGTGAAAGATATTTATGATGAAGTGAGCTTTTTCCCAAAAAACGGTCTATATAGTAAAGAGGGAGGTGTTTCGGAGGACGATAGCGACCCAGTGTTGCAACACTTAGGCTATGAGGCGACATCGGTAGAAATCTTAATGGTACGCACCGGTTGGCCGATAGAAAAGTTACTGGCACATTTATTAGATCTGGAGCTGGAAAACAAAGTCGAACATGTGTTTGCCGGCTACATCAGACAGGGGAGACGTTAAGATGTTTGATATCCTCATGTATTTATTTGAGAACTATATTCACAGCGAAACAGAAATCTTTGTTGAGCAGAATGAGTTAACCGATGAACTATTACGTGCCGGCTTCAACAGCGCCGAAATATACAAGGCGTTGGACTGGCTTGAGCAATTGGCCGACCTCCAACACAGCGACGAATTTCCTTACCTTAATGCCAAACCCGATCGCGCCGTACGCGTGTTTTCGGAAAGTGAATGCCAGCGTCTGGATACCGAATGTCGCGGGTTCCTGATGTTCCTCGAGCAAATCGGTGTCATCGATAATGAAACGCGTGAAATGGTCATCGACAGGGTATTTGCCTTGGACAAGCCCTTCCTGATTTTGGATGATCTGAAATGGGTTGTACTGATGGTACTCTTTAATGTGCCAGGTAAAGAGCAGGCGTATGCCCAAATGGAAGACCTTATTTTCGACGAGCCGACGGGGTTATTACATTAACCCCTATTTTTCACGGGATCCCCTTGACCCCGGCGGTTACTTGATTATATTGGGCGCAAAATTCAACCGCCGGATCAAACCTTCATGAGCAAAATAGACCACTCGCTGTTTTCTGCCTCGCGTCATGCGTTGGAAAAAGAGTACGAGGTATGTCCCAAGTGTGGTTCGGAACTGGTGATGCGTAACAGTAAGGCCGGGCCATTCTTAGGTTGTGCCAGTTATCCGTCTTGTGATTATATCCGCCCGCTGGTGGAGCATGACAGCCAGCTTTTGAAGGTGCTGGAAGACTCTCCCTGTCCGGAATGCGGCAGCCCGCTTGCGGTGAAAAATGGTCGTTACGGTATGTTTATCGGTTGCACCGGGTACCCGCAGTGCCACTATATTGCGCACGAAGAGAGTAAGACGACGAACCCTCAATCGGAGCCCGCTTGTCCGCAGTGCCATAGGGGGAAGCTAAAGACCCGCAGCAATAAATATGGCAAAACCTTTTTTTCCTGCGATCGCTACCCGGATTGCAAATATATTTTGAACCATCAGCCCGTTGAACATCCTTGTCCTGTTTGTGGTTGGTCCGTTATGGTAGAAAAGAAACTTGCCAGCGGCACTGTGCTACAATGCCCGCAAAAGTCCTGTGGCCATAAACTGCGCCAAGAAAACTAGTTAAATGGAGTCCAGTCTTGTCTGACAATCAAGTTGCCGCTTCCCCGCTTGTGAGCCTTGAGCGCGGTGAAGTTATCGTTTATCCGACCGAGGCCGTGTATGGTTTGGGTTGCGATCCGGATAACAGAGAGGCGGTTGAGGCCTTATTGGCTATAAAACAGCGCCCGGTAGAAAAAGGTTTGATCCTTATCGCGGATAATTATGGCCAATTACTTCCCTATGTGGATGACGCCAAGATCCCGATGGACAAACGAGCCGATATCTTTTCTCAGTGGCCGGGGGCTATTACCTGGGTGATGCCGGCTAAAAAAGACACGCCCAAGTGGCTGACCGGCCAGTTCGATACAATTGCCGTGCGGGTGACTGCTCATCCCGTGGTCAAACAACTTTGCCAGAGTTTCGGCAAGCCCTTGGTATCCACCAGTGCAAACCTGGCAGGACAGGATCCGGTGCGAAGCTTAGCGGAAGCGCGAGAACAATTCGGCGATGCGGTCGGCTGTTATGTCGAAGGGGCGTTAGGGGGAAACCAAAACCCGAGCGTGATCAAAGATGCTGTAACCGGTCAGGTGTTTCGGGGAGTATGATGCAGTCTGAATTACTGAAGAAGGTAAAATCCTACCTGTTGGAGCTGCAGGATACGATTTGTCGGGGTTTGGAACAGGCCGATGGTCAGGCAAGCTTTGTTGAAGATGCCTGGGAAAGAGCCGAAGGCGGCGGTGGCCGTACGCGGGTGATCCGTGATGGCGCCGTGATTGAGCAGGGCGGGGTGAACTTTTCTCACGTGTATGGTGAATCCATGCCTGCCTCCGCAACGGCACACCGGCCGGAACTTGCGGGGCGCAGCTTTCATGCCTGTGGGGTTTCCTTGGTGATCCATCCGAAAAATCCACATGTTCCCACCAGTCATGCCAATGTACGCTTTTTTATTGCTGAAAAAGAAGGTGAAGAGCCCATTTGGTGGTTCGGCGGCGGGTTTGACCTGACACCTTTCTATCCCGTGTTGGAAGACGTTAAGCATTGGCATCAGGTGGCGAAAGACCTGTGTCAGCCGTTTGGCGAATCCGTGTACTCAGACTACAAGAAATGGTGCGACGAATACTTTTACCTCAAGCATCGGGATGAAACCCGGGGCGTGGGCGGTCTGTTCTTTGACGATCTGAATGAATGGGGCTTTGAAAAAAGCTTTGCCTTTATGCAGGCGGTGGGCAACGGTTATCTTGATGCATACCTGCCGATCATTGCAAAACGCAAGAAGATGCCTTACGGCGAGAAAGAGCGTGAATTCCAGCTCTATCGCCGCGGCCGTTATGTCGAGTTCAACCTGGTGTGGGACAGGGGAACCCTGTTCGGCCTGCAAACCGGCGGTCGCACCGAGTCGATCCTGATGTCTATGCCGCCTTTAGCGCGCTGGGAGTACGCCTATACACCGGAACCCGGCAGCGCCGAGGCTGAGCTGTATGACCTCTACCTTAAACCTCGGGACTGGTTGAGCGAATAAAAAAGCGCCTTCTCAGGCGCATTTTTTATTCCAGCTTAAAGCTTCGCACCTGCTCGTCGAGTTCCCTCGCGAGGGAGAGCAGCTGCTCGCTGACTTCTTTACTGGCATGGGCATCGACCAGGGACTGCTCTGCATTATCGCGAATGGCAACCACGCTTTGGTTGATTTCCTCCGCCGCCAGGTTTTGCTGCTCGGTGGCATCGGCAATTTGAACATTGAGCTGGTTGATTTCCTGCATCTGGCTGGAAATCTCCTTCAGAGAATGCGCCACCTGTTGCACCTGCCTGGCCCTGTCGTCGGCTTCTTCACAGGACGCACTCATTGCCGCAACCGTCTGCTGTGCTTCAGATTGCAGCTTTTCTATGGTGCGTTTTATCTCGTCGGTGGAATCATGAGTTCGGGTAGCCAGGGTGCGGACTTCGTCTGCAACGACGGCGAAGCCACGTCCGGCCTCACCGGCCCTCGCCGCCTCGATGGCGGCGTTGAGCGCCAGCAGGTTGGTTTGTTCGGCGATCGCGCTGATCACTTCCAATACCTTGCCGACCTCCAGTGTTTGCGCCTGCAGCTGGGACACTTGCGTCGCAGCGTTACGGACATCATTGGCGAGCTGGTTGATGCTTTGTTCTGTCTGCTCGGCAATCACCATGCTCTTTTCTGCAACCAGATTGCTGGCATCGGATTTTTCCGAAGCGTAATGGGTGGTGTTTTTCACTTCCGAGGACGAAGACTCCAGCTCGTTGATGGCCGCTGCTACCGAGTCGGTGCCTGCCTTCTGCTGCATGATCGCCTGTTCGGTGGTTTCTGCGCTGGTATATATTTGCTCCGCCGAGGCAATCAACACGTGAGACGATTTGGATACCTGCGCAATGTTTTCCTTGAACGCGGCCATCATCTTGTTGAAGTTGACGGCCAGTCGGCCTAACTCGTCATTGGTGCTGTCTTTTATGGTCAGGCTAAGGTCTTTGTTCTGCGTGGCGATGCGCATGGTGCGGCCAAGCACCTTCAGGCGCTTAATGAAGAGTTTGCGGAACAGGACGCCGAGAAAAACGAAGGTTAATAAGAATATGGCGCTTAACAGAGCCGTACTGAACCAGGTATTGCGTGTAACGGTAGCGTCAATGTCGGCAAGCGAATAACTGATTTTAACCGCGCCGAGAATGTCACCTTCCCGTGCCTGGTGACAACCGAGGCAATTCGTACCCTTATAATTTTCCTTCGCTACCATAGGTTTCAGGTATGTGAGTACTCTCTCTCCGTTTGTTTCTTCGATGAACAGGGTTTCCTGTCCTTTCAGTGCTTGCTTTTCCGCTTCTGTGGTGGCTTGTTCATTGGTGTTGCCCGGGCCGTATAGTTTTTTGACCTGCTCACCCCTGATTATATGGGCATCTTTGATATTGGCCTGGCTGCGTATTTTATTGCTGAGAATTTCCCGGTTTGCCATGGTGCCCGTCAGCATCATGGTATTGACCGAGTCGAAATAATTATCGGCCAGCAAGCGGATGTTAGATTCGACGGTTTCGTGGGCCAACTGCTGTTGTTGCCTTGAGTTGGTGATAAGGCTTGCTCCGAGCACCAGAATACCGGTTGCCGCGAGCAGCGCATAGATTTTGTATTGAATAGATTGCAGACGCATAGTTAATCATTCCCTCCTGAAGGACACGATTATAGCTTTGCGTCTGCCTGCCCTATTTTGATTTGGAGCAACAAACGAACAAGTCTCTTTTTTAGGTATCTTGGTTAATCATGTGAGTGGCCAGCTGCGACAGCGACTGACGCAGGCCTTCGCGCAACAGAGGGTTGTCGATTTCCATATCGAGCGCCTTGTTCATGCAGTACATCCATTGGTCGCGCAGCTCTCGGGTTACGGGAAACGGCATATGTCGCTGACGCAGGCGAGGGTGGCCGTATTTCTCAGCAAACAGGTCGGGTCCACCGAGCCAGCCGGACAGGAATTCAAAAAACACCTGGCGGATCCTGTCCAATGGCTTAGGATGCATATCATATAAAGGTTTGGCGTATTCATCGCTGGCCATTATGTCGTAGAATCGATCTGCAAGTGCACGAGCGCCTGCTTCGCCACCGATAATTTCATAAGGTGTTTTTTCCGGGCTGGGGGCCTGTTGCTCGGAAGTGCTTGGTGACTCTTTGTTAAAGATGCGCTTAATTAACTGTTTCATTCTCTGGATTTCAACTTTTGGTGCCACTAAATGGATAAATACGCGGTATTTGGTAATCCGGTAAAGCATTCAAGATCACCCATGATCCATCGCCGCTTTGCCGAACAACTGGGTGAACAATTGGAATATACGGCCATTTTATCACCGCTGGACACGTTTCCGGCAACGCTGAAGGAATTTTTTTCTTCCGGTGGCAAGGGGGCCAACGTAACCTTGCCTTTCAAGGAAGAAGCCTTTGCGCTGGTGGATTCATTGACGGAAAGAGCAAAACAGGCGGGAGCAGTGAACACCATAAAGCGGTTGGATGACGGGCAATTGCTTGGCGACAACACGGACGGGGTGGGTCTGGTCAGTGATATCCTGCGTCACGGACAGGTTCTTCAGGGAAAACGTATCCTCATGATCGGTGCCGGAGGGGCTGCACGTGGAGCTATTCAACCTCTCTTGGAGCAGAACCCCAAGGAGCTTGTTATAGCGAACCGGACGGAAGAAAAAGCTAAAGTGCTTGCCCGCCAATTTTCCGGGTTGGGGAATATTAGCGGATACGGTTTGAACGATCTGCCGCTGCAGGATTATGCCGTGGTCATTAACTCAACCTCGGCCAGCGTAGCGGGTCAACTACCTGGATTAGACGCGGTTCATCTGGGTAAATGTGAACTGGCCTACGATATGTTCTACAGCGATACGCCGACCAGCTTTTTAAGTTGGGTCCATAAGCACAACCCCGATAGTGCCTTGCTTGACGGCCGCGGTATGTTGGTTGCGCAGGCGGCCCATGCTTATAGCCTATGGCGAGGGAAAATGCCGGATATCCAAAATGCGTTAGATACCTTTAATAAGGAAAAGAAATGAACCAGGTTATCCAATTTATTGACCGAACGGAATATGAGACAGGGGTCCTTACCTTTTATGCCCAGGTAAACGGGCTACTGGTTCCCTGCATCCTGGCGACGGGAGAAAGGAATGAACAGGAGGCGAAAGCGTATTTTGAGAAGCATCGCTTTGACTATGAAGACGCGGCTGAGCGCCTGATCGAAGAGGAAGCGTACAACAGCCGCGGAGAGATACAAATCAGCTTGTTGCCTTGATTTCCTCCAGGTACTCATCCTTTAGCCGAACATAGTTGTCAGCCGAAACCTTAAGGAACGCCAATTCGTGTTCGGTTAAGGGCCTGGCCTGCTTAACGGGGCTGCCGACATAAAGGTATCCCGACTCCAGCGTTTTATTCGGCGGTACCAGGGCCCCGCCGCCGATGATCACATCGTCTTCCACAACAGCGTTGTCCATTACGATGGCCCCCATTCCCACTAAGATGCGGTTGCCCAAGCGGCAGCCATGCAGCATGACCTTGTGACCAACCGTTACGTCGTCGCCGATAATTAGGGGGTAGCCGTCAGGATTCGAGGTGCTTGCTCGGGTCAGGTGTAATACGCTGCCGTCCTGAATGTTGGTGCGATCGCCTATCCTGATATAGTTGACATCACCCCGAGCGGCGACAAGCGGCCAAACGCTGGAATCTTTTCCCAGAGTGATGTCACCGACCAACACGGCGGATTCATCGACATAGGTCGACTCAGGAATGGAAGGGAAGGTGCCTTTATAACTGCGAATAGACATTGATACTCCGAATTGGATTTTATGCATGGTGTAAAAGTCTAACCCGTATTAGAAAACAAGGCGAGAATGGTTAAAAATACGTGAACCATCGATGGTTAAATATCCCCTTTGTTTTCTTTTTGTTCGAACGATCTGTTTTTCTCACTTTTCTTCAAAAAAAGGGTTGCGCGGGATTTGAATCTCCCTATAATGCGCATCCACCGAGACGGGGAACGGCGCTGAATAGCAACGAACGCCGGGTCGGTTGAGTCGAGTAAAACTT